>NZ_JBHYGR010000040.1:54871-68481 GCF_042738155.1 Kitasatospora sp. NPDC059088
CAACAACACCGCCCACACCATCGACTGGACCGCCCACCCGCGCCCCACCCCCACCCCCCCCCCCCCCTCAACACCCCGCCCCGCCCCGGCGTACACGCCGGGCCGGGGCGACCGAACCGCTTTCCCGTCATGGAAAACGGCACCGAGAACTACGACCCAAGCATCCTCCGACACACGCAGGCCGCCATCCGCGCGGCCGACTTCGACATCGACCTGGACCTGTGGCGGGCTCCCGACGACGACAGCCTGGTGACCGTCGCCGCTGGCTGCCAGCACGCCCCCGCCAAGGACGGCCCGGTCAAGCCGATGCCGAAGCCCGAACACCCTTGCCACAAGCCGAAGGTGGCCTGAGCGGCGTACGCTGCCGAGCGACCGACAGGAGGCACCACGAATGGAAGAGTGGATCGATCCCCGGTACGCAGAGCTGGTTGCCTGCTACCGCAGGCAACAGGCAACGCCCGAGGGACCCACCTACGGCCCGCCCACCGATGACGTGCCGCTCCGCGGCTTCGTCCTGGAGCCGATGCCTCAGCAGTAGGGACAGCCTGCACAGGAAGTCGGCCCCGCCGACTTCCCGCGCAGCACGTGCGGCCTACTCCTCCCACCACTCCTCCACGCAGAACCGGGCCTCGCTGAGCATGGTGTCCCCGGCCCTGACAGCTCGGACGTACATGTTGGTGCCGTCCGGCCCCTGGTCTCCGGCACAGGTGAGGCGCAGGCCCGCGCCCCGATCCTCGATGTGGCGGATGATGTCCGCGTCGACATCGGCGACCGGCCTGCCGATCAGCGGGATGCCCTCGAACTCGATCTGCGGTCCGGTCAGCCCGTGCACGGTCACGGCGCCCAACACTGGGACGTCTGCCCAGTACCCGTAGTGGGCGGTCACCCCCGTTTCCTCGAAGACGTCCTCGTGCAAGCGCCATTGCCCGGCCTCGGGCGGGACCGAGGGCCAGGACCGGGGATAGGCCCCTTCGCGGGCTGCCGGCGCCGCGCCGCCCAGTGCGGCCGCCACCTGCGACGGGCTCATACCGAACCGGAGCGGACCGACGCTCTCCATCGGCGTCCAACCCCAGCGGGGCCGCTCCCGCCCCGAAGTCGACAGCCACGCCCCGGCTTTCGCCCCCACCTTCCGAACGCCGCGCCATCGGACGACCGGCTCGGACCCGTACGGATCCGTTGCCAGCTCGGGCCCAACCAGCAGGGCGGTGGTGATCGCCCGGTTCCTCCGTTCGTTATGGCCCTCCGCCGCCCGCCCCCACTCCTGGTCCGCCCCCATCGAGACGCCCCATCCGGCCACCTCCGGGTCACCACCACGGTTGACCCCGACCGACCGCCCTTCCTGACGGGCGACTTCGAGGAGGTCCACGCGAGCCTCGGACGGGACGCGGGCGATCAGCTCGACGCCCCGCAGCCGCACCAGCGGACCGGACAGGGCATCGATCGCCACCGCGACCAACCGCGACCCCGGCCCGTAGAACACGGTCACGCCCTCGTCACGGTACTCCTGCCAGGGCGCGCTTCCGCCCCTGTCCCACGCGGGGTCGGGGACCACCTGGTCCAGGGCCGACTCGACTTCCTCACGACTCATCCCGAACCGCAGCGGCCCGACCCCCACCAGCGGGTCGAGCACCCACCGGGCCCGCTCCGCCTCCGCTTTCCGCTTCCACCAGATCACCACGCCACACCCTCGCTGGACCCACCCTCCGACGGCGGAGCCGAGTCCCCCACCAGCGCCGCCCTGCCCCCTGCATAGGAAGTCGGCCGGGCCGACTTCCCGTGCACCACACAACGCCACACCGCACCGCACCGGGTCAGCCGTGGTCGTCCCAGTCCTCCGCATGGAACCGGGCACCGCTCACCACGGTGTCCCCGGCCCTGGTGGCGCGCACGGACATGCCGGAGCCGTCCGGCCCGAGGTCTCCGTCGCAGCCGATGAGCAGCGTCCCGTCATGGCTCTCGACGTACCGGGTGAGGGCCGCGTCGACCTCGGACACCGGCCGGCCGACCAGCGGCAGGCCCTCGAACTCCAGCTGCGGCCCGGTCCGGCCGTTCACGGTCACGGCCGCCAGGGTGGGAAAGCCCTGCTGCTCCCAGTAGTGCGCGGTCACCCCGGCCCGGTCGAACTGGTCCTCCGACAGGATCCACTGCCGGGCCCCGTAGTGCCGCATCGACCGGTAGCACCACCCCCGCCGGGCGGCCGGCGTCTCCCCGCCCAGCGCGGCCGCCACCTCTCGCGGGCTCATCCCGAACCGCAGCGGGCCGACCCGCTCCAGCGGCGTCCAGTCCCAGCGGGACCGGTCCTGATCGGACGTCACCGGCCAGGAGCCGGAGTTCGCCTCCCGCTTGCGGACGTCGCGCCAATCGAGCACCGGTTCGGTCCCGTACGGGTCCTCGGCCAGCTCAGGGCCGACGAGCAGGGCACCGGTCAGCATCGCGTCCCGCCGCTCCAGGTACCCGTCGGGCGAGGTTCCCCACTCCTGATCGGCGCCCATGGACACGCCCCAGGCCGCGACCTCCGGATCGCCGCTCCAGTTCACCCCGACCGGAACGCCCTCCCGGCCTGCGAGCTCATAGACATCGGCACGCACCTCGGACGGCACCCGGGCGATCAACTCCACCCCTCGCAGCCGCACCAGCGGCCCGGTGTTGGCGTCGACCGCCACCGCCGCCAGCCGCTCGTCCGGCCCGTAGATCGCGGTTACGCCCGTACCGTTGCGGTACCCCTGCCAGCACACCCGGCCCTCCGTGCTCTGCACCGGGGAGGGGTGTTCCGCAAGGACGTCCCTGACCTCGTCGGGGCTCATCCCGAACCGCAGCGGCCCGACCCCCACCAGCGGATCGAGCACCCACCGGGCCCGCTCCTCCTCCGCTTTCCGCTCCCACCAGCCCACCAGGACGCACCCCCGCACGATCGCTCCGCCCGACCCCGGCGAACCTGCCGATGATCTTGCCGGACACGCTAGACCCACCCTCCGACAGCGAAGCCGAATCCCCCACCAGCGCAGGAAGTCGGCCGGCCCGACTTCCTGCGCATCGCCCGACTCGCCCCCACAGGGCAATAATTGCTCCGTCAGAGCGCGAAGCGGACGTCCGTCAGCCGCTCCGAGAGCTCCCAGAGCCGCCGCGCCGTCTCGGCGTCGGTCGCCCTCGGGGCGAGCCGCACGACCTTCGGGGCGCCGCGCAGCTCCCCCATCCCGCCCGGGCCGATGAACTGCCCGCCGAGGGCGTCCGGGGCGGTGGCGGCGAAGAGTTGGGGCAGCGCGCCCCGGTCCGGGGTCTGGGCGAGCGGGCGCAGGAGGCGGCCGAAGAGCAGCTTCACCGGGCCGACCGAGCCCGCCTGGATGCCGGTGGCCGCGTACCCGGGGTGGGCGAGCAGGCTGCGGACCGGGCTGCCTGCGGCGGTGAGGCGCCGGTGGAGCTCCCGGCCGAAGACGGCGTTGGCCAGTTTCGACTGGTTGTAGCGCCCCATCGGCGAGTACCCGCGCTCGCCGGTGAGGTCGTCGAAGTGGAACCGCCCCTGCCGGTGGTTGGCCGAACTCACGGTGACCACCCGGGGGTCGGTCCCGCCGGCCAGCAGGTCGAGCAGCAGGCCGGTGAGCGCGAAGTGTCCGAGGTAGTTGGCCGCGAACTGGAGCTCGTGCCCCTGCGCGCTGAGCGTGCGCGGCGGGGCCAGCACACCCGCGTTGTTCACGAGGACGTCCGGGCGGAGGCCGTCGGAGCGCAGCCGCTCGGCGAAGGCGCGGACGGAGTCGAGGTCGGCCAGGTCGAGGCGCCGCACCTCCAGGGACGCCCCCGGCCGCTCGGCGGTGATCTCCGCGACCGCGCGCCGTCCCTTGGCCTCGTCGCGGACGGCGAGGACGACCCGGCCGCCCCGGTGGGCGAGGGCGCGGGCGGTCGCCAGCCCGAGGCCGCTGCTGGCACCCGTGACGACGAAGAGTCGCCCCGTCTGGTCCGGGATCCGGTCGGCGTTCCACGCTTGAGGCTTCGTCATGCGACACACGCTGCCGCTCATGTCACCAAGTGTCAAGTGCGACTCCATGCGCCAGGAACGGCCCCGCGTGTAGCATCACGGGATGACCACCCTCCCCGCCCCGAGCCTGGCCGAGCGCAAGCGCCGGCTCGTCGCCGACGAACTGACCAGGGCCGCACTGGGCCTGTTCGCCGAGCACGGGTTCGACGCGGTCACGGTCGACGAGATCGCCGCCGCCACCGGCATGTCCAAGCGGACGTTCTTCCGCTACTTCGCCTCCAAGGAGGACGTGGTCGTCCGCTTCCTCGCGGAGCTGGGCGACGGCATGCGCGCCGAACTCGCCGCACGGCCCGCCGGGGAGAGCCCCTCCACCGCCCTGCGGCACACCGTCTGGGCCGCCGTCGACGCGTGCGCCGGCCACTCCGAGCAAACCCTGCGCGTGGTCCGGCTGATCCTCGGCACACCCGCGCTGCGCGCCCGCCTCCTGGAGCACCAGTCGCAGTGGCGGGAGGAGCTGGCCGCCGAACTCGCCGACCGGCTGGGAGTGGACGCCGCGGCCGGACTCCGCCCCCGGATGGCCGCGGGAATGGCCCTGACCGCCTTCGACGTCGTGCTCCAGTGCTGGAGCGCGAGCGGCGGAACGGCGGACCCGGCCGCCCTGACCGACCAGGCCTTCACCGCCATCGCCCCGGCCCTCGACGCCACACCCGTCAACGAGGCAGCCCTCGACGCCACATCCGTCCGAGCCGCCCCGCGCTAGCCATCGCCGCGCGCCGCCCGTCCGACTGAACTCCCGGGCCGCACCGGCATCACCCGCACACGCACGACCCGACCCCCGCTACGGTCCGGCGCACAGCCGAACGAAAGGGGTCCCCCGTGACGACCGGAGTCCTCGACTACGAGAGCGACGCGATCACCCAGCTCATGAGCATGGCGGAGGAGGACTGGGCCGAGCAGGAGCTCAAGGAGGCCCTCCAGCGGGCGATCATGCTGGAGGTGTCGACCATCCCGCTGTACTCCACCGCCCTGTGGCGGGCTCTCCCGCGACTCGGCCGGACTCTTCGCCGCCATCGAGAAGCCCGAGAACCCGCTCGCCTACGCCGCCGACGGCAACACGATCGGCGCCTTCTACCAGCGCATCGCCAACGTCTTCCCCACGTACGCCCACCTGCTCACCGGGCAGCGCCAGGTGACGTTCTCGCTCGGCACCAACCGCGGCATCGTCGCGATGAACACCATCGACGACGTGCTCACGGCGATCCACGTCATCCAGACCCAGGGCGAGGGCACCACCGCCTCCCCGGAGGACCCGTTCCCCAGGGCCCCGGGCGAACTCGCCCACTACTACGCCTTCCAGGAGATCGCCGTGGGCCGGAAGCTCGTCCAGAACCCCACGACGAAGACGTGGGAGTTCGCCGGCGCCGACGTCCCGCTGCCGGACACCTTCCCGGTCGCCCGGGTCCCCAAGGGCGGCTGGCCCCGCCAGGGCGACCCCAACTCGCCCGACGGGCCCACCGCCGGGCTGCTGGACGCCTTCAACCAGCACGACAGCGCCATGCTGCACGCCCTCGAACGCGCCTGGGGCGGCGACCCGTCCCAGCTCGGCACCGCGATCGGCCTGATGGGCCAACTGCGCGACACCGCCCAGCAGATCGTCGACGTCGAGCTCCCGGCCGACCCCCGCTTCACCTACGGCCCGGAGTGGCTCCTGGTGTGACCGAACGGCGCAGGGGCCGATACCGACGGGACCGGTACGGACGGGTCCGTACCGGCCCCGAAGGCCCTCGGCTCACCACACCACCGGCAGCCGCTCCGGCAGCCGCTTGATGAACCCCGGCCGCCAGGCCAGCTGGTCGGCGGGAACGGCGAGCCGCAGGCCCGGGAGCCGTTCGACGAGCGCGGTGAGGGCGATCTCGGCGTGGGTGCGGCCGAGCGCCGAGGCCGGGCAGAAGTGCCGGCCCGCGCCGAAGGCGAGGTGCGGGTTGCTCGGCCGGTCGAAGTCGATCCGCTCCGGATCCGGGAAGACCGCCGGGTCGTAGTTGGCGCCCTCGACCAGGACGAGCACGAGTTCGCCCTCCTTCACCAGCACCCCGCCCACCGGGACGTCCGCGAGCGCGAGCCGCGGCAGGGCGTCGCCGATCGACAGGTTCACCCGCAGCAACTCGTCCACCGCGCGCCCGATCAGCGCCGGCTCCCGCCGGAGCCGGTCGGCGAGTTCGGGCCGCTCGCACAGGTAGACGACCGCGTTCAGCAGGAACGCCGAGGTCGACACCGCTCCCGCGCCGAACAGCGACAGCGCGACGGTGGCGAGCAGTTCGTCGCCGACCCGGTCCGCGACGTCCGGGGAACGGCGCAGCGCGGCGAACCGGCCGAGCAGGCCGTCCACCGGTTCCGGGTCGGCGTTCAGCCGCCCGAGCACGTGGCCGAGGTCCTTGTACCAGTTGGGGGCCGCACCGGCGAAGGGCACCGGGCTGGTGAGGAAGGCGAGGTCGACACCGGCCATCAGCCGCCGCCCGTCCTCGGCCGGGATGCCGAGCAGTCGGCAGTGCAGTGCGGCGGAGTAGGGGTCGGCGAAGCCGTCGCGGAGTTCGCCGGGGGCGCCCTGGGCGGTGAGTACGTCGATCAGCCGGTGGGCCTCGGCCTGGAGCCAGCCGTCGAGGGCGCGGTCGGCCCGTGGGGAGAGGGTCCTCATGACGGCGTCGCGCAGTCCGGCGCTGTTGATGCTGCCCATGTTGTCGACCACCTCGGGCGGGATGGTCAGCGCGTACTGGCGGGGGACGCCGGGGTTGGCGGTGTCCTTGAGGCTGAACCGCTCGTCCTCCAGGACCTGCTTGGCCAGCGCGTAGCTGCTGACCAGCCAGGCCGGATCGCCGGTCAGGGTACGGACCCTGGCGATCGGGGTCTCCTCCCTCAGCCGGTTCGCCTCGGCGGGCAGGACGTCGCCCCGGCGGGAGAGCGGGAAGGCGATGTCGGTGGTCGGCGGGTGGTTCACGGTCACGGTCGTGCTCACGGGCGTTGCTCCTCGGGGAAGTTCGGCGGTCCGGACGGTCGACTACGCGGGCACAGCGGCTTCTACGGCCTCGACGACGGAGGACGCGGCAGCCGGCCGGATCACCGCGTACGCCTGGCCCGCCGCGGCGCGCAGACCTTCGTCCCGGCCGAACAGGACGGGCGTGAGCGGGAGTTGCAGGTGGTAGCAGCTGACCGAGGAGCGCACGCCGAGCAGCGCCGGGGTGTCCAGGAAGAACGGCAGTTCGGCGGCGATGTACCGCAGACCGGCAGCGAGTTGGGGTTCGCTGGGGGCGAGGCCCTCGTCCAGCCGGGCGGCCAGGAAGCCGCGGGCCATGCCCTCGGCGGCCGCCCGGAACTCCGGGTCGGTCCGCAGGGCGTCGACGGCCCGCCGGTGCAGCCGCTGGTAGGCGCGGTCGCCGGTGAAGGAGGAGAGGGCGTGCACCCGGACGTCCGGGACGTCCCGAACGTCGCCCCGCGGGCCGGCCTCCTCGACGCCCCGCTCGATCCGGCGGGCGGTGGCCTTGACCTCCTTGCGGGCCCGGCGCTCAGCCTGCTCGGGGGCGTAGCCGAAGGTCTCGAACTGGGTGCCGACGAGCAGGTCGGCGTAGACGATGTCGATCCGCTCGAAGAACTCCCGCCCCCACCGGACGAGTTCGGTGATCCGCCGGGCGCTGAAATAGCTGTTGCCGGAACTGACGCCGATGAGCAGGTGCTCGCCGCGCCGCCAGATCTCCTGGCAGCGGCGGGAATACGGAAGTGCCTCGTACCCGCCCGACGGAATCACCGTCGGGCGCTCGTCCCGGAGGGCGTCGCGCATGCCTTGCCTCCACATCACAGCAGTGGTCACGGACTGGGCGTTCATGGGGATGTGGGGGAATTCGCAGAGGTGCACGGCGGGTGGGGGGAGTTCACCCGGAGTGCCGTGTGCACCTGGTGGGGCTGCGGCGCCCTGAAACTACCGCTGCCGCGCGGGAGCTCCGCAAGTCCCGTACGCGGGTTGGCGAAATGTGATCACCGAGCGGCCGGAATCCATGTGAACCGCCACCCGGGAAACGTGTTCACGAAGATTTCCCCGACGACTGCCGAATACCGCCCGGACGGCTCCTCGGGCCAGTGTGAAATCCTCCAACATCCCTCGGGAAAAGGGAATGCGTTTCGGAAGATACGCCCCCCGGAAACGCCGAAGGCCGGTGCGGGAGATCCGCACCGGCCTTCGCCGACTACCGCTCAGCCGTTACTCGTTCGGCACCGTCGCGTACTTCGCGGTGCCCTCGGCCATCTGCTTGAGGGCGTCCTTGCGGTCCCGCTTCGACAGCTTGTCGATGTAGAGGGTGCCGTACAGGTGGTCGGTCTCGTGCAGCAGGCAGCGGGCGAAGAAGCCGGTGCCCTCGACGCGGATCGGGGTGCCGTCCTTGTCGACGCCGGTCACGGCCGCGTAGTCCGGGCGCGGCAGCTCGGCGTAGGCGGTCGGGACGGAGAGGCAGCCCTCGTTGCTGTCGTCGAGCACGCGGCGCCGGTCGGCCGGGTACTCCTCCAGCTTCGGGTTGATCACGTGGCCGATGTGGCGCACGCCGTCGTCGTCCGGGCAGTCGTAGACGAAGACCTTGAGGTCGACGCCGATCTGGTTGGCGGCCAGGCCGACGCCCTCGGCGGCGTACATCGACTGGAACATGTCGTCGATCAGCGCGGAGAGTTCGGCGTCGAACGCGGTGACGTCCTTGACCTCGCGGTGCAGCACGGGATTGCCGACCACGGTGATCGGGCGCGCGGTGCCCTTGGTGAGGTCGGGCTCCTCACCGATCACCTTCGCGGGGGCCTCGGGCGCCGCCCCCTCCACGTCGTGCTCGTGCTGGTGGTCGTGCTGCTCCGCCATTGTCTTCCGCTCCCATAGGTCTACGCGTACCTCACCAGGGTACTCAGCGGGATCAGCAGACCTCTTCGAGATCCCGGTAGGCCCTGGTCGAGGGGGCGGCCGCGACCCAGCGGTCGAGCAGGGAGCGGACCAGGTGGGCCGGGGCGGCGAGCCCGCACTCGCGCTCGACCAGCCAGGACATCCCGGCCGCGCCGCCCTGGCTGAGGTGGCTGAGGTGCCCGGGGTGGGCGGCGTCGCCGTCGTCGTGGGGGTCGTGGTGGGCGACGATCCCGTCGTCGGCGGCCATCCGGCTCTCCGAGCAGGCGCGGCACAGCAGCCGCACCGAGGAGGTCCAGTCCTCGGCGGCGTAGCCGGCGTCGGCGACCAGCCGTTCCAGCGCGTCCCGGTCGCCGGCGGTGGCGGCCTGCAGCAGCACCACGTAGGTCGGCACCGGGGAGGGCGCCCACAGCTCGATCTCGTCGAAGACGGGGTAGGCGACGCCGTCGGTGACCCGTTCGCCGTGCGGGGCGCCGTCGTGCAGCACGACCTCGCCCCAGCGGCGGCCGGAGGAGGGCAGCGGGATGGACAGCACCTCGATCCGGGCGGGGTCGAGGCGCCGGCCCCACACCACCTCGGACTCGCCGTCGGGGGACAGCCGCACCGGGGTGGTGCCCAGCTCCAGGCTGACCGGGCCGTCCCCGCCGGGGCCGCCGGGCAGCTTGAGCCCGTAGGCCTGCCAGGCGCGGCGGGCGAGCGGCCAGTCCTGGAGGGCGGTGGCGGTGATGCCGAGGTTCCACCAGTCGGGGGCGCCCTGCTCGCGGTCGAGCAGGGCGACGGCGCGCAGGCCGGCCGAGCGGGCCTGCTCCCAGTCGCGGCGGAACTTGTGCAGCAGGGCGAGGTTGAACCAGGAGTCGGACAGCCAGGGCTCCAGGTCGGCGGCCATCACCAGCAGGGCGCCGGCGTCCTCGTAGCGGCCGTCGCCGATCAGCGTGAAGGCCCGGTCGGTCGTCTGCCGCCAGGTGGCGGACGGCCGGTGCCGTGCCCGGTGGAAGATCCTCACGTTCGTCCCTGCCGTCGTCGTCCGCTCAAGTCCCTTGCCGCCGGGCCCGTCCCGTCCTCGACGGGGCCCGGGTCCCGGTGCTCCGGGTCGGTGTTCCACGCTACGACCGCATCCAACCACGCCCGCCCCCGCCCGCGCTCCCCACCGCCGAGGTTGGGGCCGCCCCTCCCCAGCCTGCCCGTCGGAGCGCACCTCCTCAACCCCGGACGGGCGCCGCCCGGCCGCGCCCCGACCGCACCGCCGCGCCCCGGCGGGCGGGCGGGCCCCCGGGCGGGCGCCACCACACCCCTCGCGAGGACGGCGCTCTCGGCGGCCGACCCTCAGCCCCGACCCTGCCCACCGACCCCCGCCCCCGGCAGCCGGCCCTCAGCCCCGCCCCTGCCCGCCGACCCGGGCGAGGGCGTCCACCACCCGGGCGTCGTAGACCCGCCCGCGCCCCAGCCGCAGCACCTCCAGCGCCTCCAGCCGCCCCACCGCCTCGCCCAGGCCCCGCCCCCGGGCGGCGGTGAGCAGGTCGTCGTGGGCGTTGGCGACGCGGATGATCCGGGCGGCGAGCGGCACCGGGCCCTCACCGCCCACCGGCCCGGGGCAGGGGTCGGCCAGTCGGGCGACCTGCTCGGCGACCTGCCGGGGCACCCCGGTGCGGCTGATCACCTCGCTGCCGAGCCGGGCGATGCGCTGCTGCTCGACGGCGGGCAGCAGCGCGGTGGCGCCGTCCGGCACCGGTTCGACCAGGGAGAGTTGCCCGACGTCGTGCATCAGCGCCGCGTACTCCAGCAGGGCGAGCTCACGGGTGCCCAGCCCCAGCTCGCGGCCGAGCGCGCACGCCGTGTCCGCGACCCGGCGCGCGTGCCCGTGCGGGGTGTACCCGGCGACCTCGGTGGCCCGGGCCAGGCTGGCGATGGTCTGCCCGGTGGTGGCCCGCACCGCGGCCGCCCGCCGGAAGGAGACCTGGGCGAGCAGCAACGGGGTGCAGAACAGCGGCAGCGCCCACAGCCCGACCTCGCCGGCCGCGAGGCTGACCAGCATCCCGGTGGCGACGATCGCCGAACCGATCCCGAACAGCGAGCGCAGTTCGTCCTCCAGCGCGGCCGGGAAGCGCGGCCCGCCGGCCCCGGGCCCGTCCTCGGGATCCCGCCCGCGGGCCGCCGCCGGGGCGCACGCCCCGTCGCGCCGTGGCCGGTCGCCGACGGCTCCCTGGGCGGCGCCGGGCAGGTGCCCCCGGCTGCGCCCGGCCCGCCCTCCGGTCGAACGGCGGGCGGGCGAGGACGGGCCCGAGGAGCGCAGCAGCGCCGCGAGCGTCGCGTCGCAGAGCGCGGCCAGCGCGGCGACGGCGGTCAGGAAGGCCCCGTAGGCGGGCCCCTCGGGCGAGAAGCGGTCGACCAGGCCGCCGTTGTAGAGCGGCTGGAACACGGCAGCGGCGAAGCCGACCGCGAGCAGCCGGCGGGCCGCGCTGTCCCGCCGGGCCGGGTCCGCCCAGGGCGGCCGCCGGTGCGGGCGCCCCGGCCGGTGCGGCAGGGCGAGCCCGGGCAGCCAGCCCAGCAGCAGGCCGACCCCGGCCACCGCGACGACCTGGAGGGTGCCGTGCGCGGTCGGCACCCCGCGCAGCGGCCCGAGCAGGGCGTACGCCAGCGCGCCGGCCGCACCGATGGGCGCCTGCTCACGGTCACCCGGAAGGGTGATCCGGACGCATTCGCCGAGCGCGATCAGCGCGGTGAACGCCAGCGCGACCCTCGGCTCGGCGATCCCCCGCACCGCCACCGCGCCGAACGCCGGCACCACCAAGACGGCGGCGGCCGCGTGCACACCCCGCGCGGTGCGCCCACGCCCACGCCCCGAACCGGCCCCGTGCCCGCTCCTGTGCCCCGAACCGGCCCCGACCCCGTGCCCCGAACCGCCCCCGCCCTCGGCCCGGCCCCCGCCCCCGGCCGCGCGCCCGGTCACGGCTGCCCGGCCGCGGGGCGGACCCCGCCCTGGGCGGGCACCCGTCCGGGCGCGGCCCGCACCGGCTCGGGCACCCCGAGCGGGATGTCCGGGACGGCCCGTACGCAGTCCTCGGAGTGCACCACCGGCTGCCAGTCGTGCACGGCCAGCGCGTCGATCAGCGCCCGCACCATCACCGGGTCGAACTGGCTGCCGGAGCAGCGCTCCAGTTCGGTCACCGCCTCGGCGACGGGGCGGCCGCGCCGGTAGGAGCGGGTGGAGGTCATCGAGTCGAAGGCGTCGGCGACGGAGATGATCCGGGCGAACTCGGGGATCTGCTCGCCGGCCAGTCCGCTCGGGTAGCCGCGCCCGTCCATCCGCTCGTGGTGGTGCAGGATCCCGGCGTGCGCCTCACCGAGGAAGTCGATCCCGCGCACCAGCTCGTACCCGTACACCGGGTGGACCTCCACGGCGCGGCGTTCGTCCTCGTCGAGGGGACCGTTTCTGCGCAGCAGCTCGGTGGCCACGCCGAGCTTGCCGACATCGTGCAGGATCCCGGCGAAGCGCAGGGTGCGCAGCCGCTCGGGCTCCATGCCGAGCTGATCGGCGATCAGCACCGAGGCGCGGCCGACCCGTTCGCTGTGCCCCCGGGTGTAGGCGTCCTTGATCTCCACCGCCTGCACCAGCGACTGCACGGTGGCCTGGTGGGCGTCCCGTTCGCGCTGGCCCTGGGCGAAGACCCAGGCCGAGATGGACAGCGGCAGCAGGGCCAGCAGGGCGGCGAACGCCCCGTACGGGCCCTGCCAGAGCACCGCGACCATCAGTCCGCCGGCCGCGTGCACCAGCACCGGCAGCCCGCACACCGCGCAGGCCCCGCGGAGCACCTCGGTGACCGGCCGGCTCTCGCTGAGCACCACCATCACCCCCACCACCAGCCCGTTGACCAGGCAGAACGCGCCGACGGCGGCGAAGCCGGGCAGCAGTGCGGCGGGGAAGCGGGAGCCGAGCAGCAGCTGCGGGCCGTGCAGCAGGTGGAAGGCGACCGAGGAGGCGAAGGCGCACAGCGCGAGCTGCGAGCCGTTGAACAGCTGGCGGCCTCGGCAGCCGGGGCCGGTCGGGCCGCCGAGCAGGGCGGCGGGGGCGGCGACCAGCGCGGCGGCGGCCGGCGGGAGCATCAGCACCCCGGCGAACAGCACCGGGAAGAAGGCGTTCGCCCCGGGGCGGGCGGGGACCCGTCCGGCGGGCGCGGGGCGGCGCAGCAGCCGGCGCAGCAGGAGCGAGCAGGGGGTGGGCAGGCCCTGGGCGAGCGACTCCCAGCAGCCGTGCAGGAAGCCGAGCAGTCCGATCTTGGGCCAGTCCGCCGGGTGTCCGAGCCAGCGCGGCACCCCGGGCGTGACGGTCTCGGGCAGCAGCGGCAGCAGGCAGCACAGGGCCGCCACCGGGACGGCCACCAGGTAGCGCGCAGCCCCCCGCGGCAGGGTCGCGCCTCCACTGTCGGTAGCGATCTCGGCCTCCCCGCGTCCGGGCCCTGTTGCCTCAGCGCGCCGGGCTGACCGGCGGTGAGCGTCCGTCAGGAGGATAGGCCGCCGTCCGGGCGTGGGGACGCATGATCGCGCAATGGCGCAGTTGGCGCACCGCCAACTCACTCGAACGAGTGAGGGCGCATGCGAGCAGAACGGGAGCGGGGGGGGGGGGGGGGGGGGGGGGCGGGGGGGGCGCCCCCCGCCCCCCCCCCCCCCCCGCCCCCCCCCCCCCCGCCCCCCCCCCGCGGCCCGCGCCCCCCGCGGGCCGCC
>NZ_JBHYGR010000041.1:0-42321 GCF_042738155.1 Kitasatospora sp. NPDC059088
CTCCGCACCCACCCCCTCCACCGCCCCCTCCCGCAGCGCGTCCCTCTCGCCTGGGTTGGGTGGTGGGGGGAGGGGGGTGGTGGGCGCGCGGGGCGTTGCCCGCGCGCCCGTGCAGGTGGGTTTCCGGCTCCTTGGGGGTGGTCAGACGGGGATGGTGGGGTGGTGGGTGCTGAGGAGGTGCCAGAAGCGGGGGGTGAGGGGTGGGGTGGGGGTGGTGGGGTGGGTGGTGGTGCCCCAGTGGGAGGGGATGTGGTGTTCCTGGTGGAGGACGGGGAGGACGGCGGCGAGGTCGGGTTCGGGGACGGGGACGAGGCGGGCGATCGGGCGGAGGTGGGGTTGCCAGCGGCCGGCCACGCACTGGCGGAGCAGGGCGTCGAGGGTCTCGCGGCGGCCGGTGGCCTCGACGAGTTCGGTGAGGCGCAGGCCGAGGACCTGGGCGAGGGCGTGGGTCTGGTCCGGGTCGCCGTCCCAGTCGCCGGTCAGTTCGGCCTGGCGGTAGGTGGGCAGGGGGATGCCGACCCGTTCGGCGACGGTTTCCGGGGGGAGTTCCCGGGCGAGGCGGTGGTCGCGCAGGCTGACGGGGTGGCCGGGCATCAGGGCGGCGGCCGGGCACCAGAGGGCGCGGGCCAGGGCGATGAACTCGGTCTCGCCGGGGCGCAGCACGCCGTCCTCCCAGGCGAGGACGTGGCCGGGCAGCAGTCGGACGCCGTGTGCGGCCATGCCCTCGGCGACCTGCTCGGGGGTCAGCCCGAGGCCGGTTCGGTGGGCCCGGGCGGCCTCCGGCGAGAACGGCACCGGGGCGGGGGCGGCGACGGGGGGCTTTCTGCGGCGCATGGCCGAACCGTAGGCGTGGCCTGCGGCGCGGCCCCAGCCGCCGAACGCACGAAGCGGGGGCGCCGGGCTCTTGGTGGTACTGGGCGATCGCACAGGGCGGGGGCGGGTGCGTCGTGTGACCAACCCCTCCGTGACCTCGGTTGACTCCCGGTTCGGGCGCGTGATGGGATCCTGGGGCCAAACGGAGGCATGGAGAGGAAGCCGGTGCGAGTCCGGCGCGGTCCCGCCACTGTCACCGGGGAGCACGCTCGGAAAGTGCCACGGCGGACCGTCAGGGGCCGTTGGAAGGCCCGGGGGTGCGTCGGACCCGGAAGCCAGGAGACTCTCGCCCCCGGTACGTCGATCCAGGGCGCGGACCCTGAGTGAGGACACCCACGCGATGCAGGCTGCCCCGCCCGGTTGGATCCCCGGCTTCTCGATGTTGTGCGCCCGCTGACCCGGGCCGCGGCCTTCGCGGTGGGCGCCGTCGTGGGCTACGCCGCCGATGCCCGGTACGCCGACCCGCGCCGCGGCCACCCCGTCGCCCTGTTCGGCACGGCCGCGGGGCGGCTGGAGCGGCGGCTGTGGCGCGACGACCGGGCAGCAGGAGCCGGGTACACCGCGGTGTGCGTGGGTGCGGTCGCGGCCGGCGCGCTCGCCCTGGACCGTACGGTCGGGCGCCGTCCGCTGGGCCGGGCCGCGTTGGCGGCGGCGGCGACCTGGACGGTGCTCGGCGGCACCTCGCTGACCCGGGAGGCCCGCACCGTCGGACGCTCGCTGGCCGCGGGCGACCTGACGGCGGCCCGGGAGCGGCTGCCGCACCTGTGCGGGCGGGATCCGAGTGCCCTGGACGGGCAGCAGATCGCCCGGGCGGTGGTCGAGTCGGTGGCCGAGAACACGGCGGATGCCGTGGTGAACGCACTGGCCTGGGGTGCCCTGGCGGGCACGCCGGGGCTGCTGGCGTTCCGCGCGGTGAACACCCTGGACGCCATGGTGGGCCACCGCTCGCCCCGCTACGCCCGCTTCGGCTGGGCCTCGGCCCGGCTGGACGACGTGGTGGGCTGGCCGGGCGCCCGGCTGACGGCCCTGCTGACGGTGGCCGCCGCGCCCGAGCCCCGGACCGCCTGGCGGGTCTGGCGCCGGGACGGCTCCGCGCACCCGAGCCCGAACGCGGGCCAGGCCGAGTCGGCCTTCGCGGGGGCGGTCGGGGTCCGGCTGGGCGGGACGTTGCGGTACGGGGAGCGGGTGGAGCACCGGCCCGTCCTGGGTGCCGAGTTGCGGCCGGTGACGGTGGACGACATCGAGCGGGCCTGCACGCTGTCCCGGCGGGTGGGCGCGCTGGCGCTGGGTACGACGGTCGCGGGGCACGTCCTGCTGCGCATGCTGATGAGGAAGAGGGGTGGGGCATGACCAACGCACTGCTGGTCGCGGGGACGACCTCGGACGCGGGCAAGAGCGTGGTGACGGCCGGGATCTGCCGGTGGCTGGCCCGCCAGGGCGTGCGGGTGGCGCCGTTCAAGGCGCAGAACATGTCGCTGAACTCCTTCGTCACCGCCGACGGGGCCGAGATCGGCCGCGCCCAGGCGATGCAGGCGCAGGCCGCCCGGGTGGAGCCGGAGGCGGCGATGAACCCGGTGCTGCTCAAGCCGGGCGCGGACGGCCGCAGCCAGGTGGTGCTGCTGGGCAGGCCGGTGGCCGAGGTGGGCGCGCTGGACTACCGGGAGCGCAAGCCCGTCCTGCTGGAGCGCGCGCTGGAGTGCCTGGCCGATCTGCGCGCCCGCTACGACGTGGTGGTGTGCGAGGGCGCCGGCTCCCCCGCCGAGATCAACCTGCGCGACCGGGACATCGCCAACATGGGCCTGGCCACGGCCGCCGCGCTGCCGGTGGTGGTCGTCGGGGACATCGACCGCGGCGGGGTGTTCGCGGCGATGTACGGGACGCTGGCGCTGCTGTCGGCGGAGGACCAGCGGCACGTGGCCGGCTGGTTCGTCAACAAGTTCCGCGGTGACGCCCGGCTGCTGGCGCCCGGGCTGGAGATGCTGCACGAGCTGACCGGCCGTCCGGTGCTGGGCACGCTGCCGATGCTGCCGGGCCTGTGGCTGGACGCCGAGGACTCGCTGGACCTGTCCACCGTGGTGGACCGGGTGGACGGGCGCGGGCCGCTGGGGGCGGACGTGCTGCGGGTCGCCGTGGTGCGCTTCCCGCGCCTGTCGAACTTCACCGACCTGGACGCGCTGGCCCAGGAGCCGGGCGTGCTGGTGCGCTGGGCGACCCGGCCGGAGGAGCTGGCCGACGCCGACCTGGTGGTGCTGCCCGGCACCCGGGCGACCGTGGCGGACCTCGCCTGGCTGCGCGAGCGCGGCCTGGAGCCGGCGTTGAAGGCGCGGGCGGCGGCCGGGCGGCCGGTGCTCGGGGTGTGCGGCGGCTACCAGATGCTGGCGCACTCGATCGAGGACGAGGTCGAGTCGAAGGCCGGTGTGGTCGACGGACTCGGGCTGCTGCCGACCCGGGTGCGCTTCGGCGTCGAGAAGGTGCTGGCGCGGCCGGTCGGCGAGGCGTACGGGCAGCGGGTGGAGGGGTACGAGATCCACCACGGGGTGGTGGCCGTCGAGGGGGGCGTTCCCTTCCTGGACGGTTGCCGGGTCGGCTCGGTCTGGGGCACCACCTGGCACGGCGCGCTGGAGAACGACGGCTTCCGCCGTGAACTCCTGCGCGAGGTCGCCGACTTGGCGGGCCGGGCGTTCGTACCGGCGCCGGACACCTCGTTCGCCGTGGCGCGCGAGTCCCGGTTGGACCGGCTGGGCGACCTGATCGAGGAGCACGCGGACACCGACGCGTTGTGGAAGCTGATCGAGGGCGGGGTGCCGGCGGCCGGATCGCTGCCGTTCCTCCTGCCCGGAGCACCTGGGAGTGACGCATGAGTGAGGTCCGCTATCCGTTCACCGCGATCGTCGGGATGGCCGACCTGCGGCTCGGGCTGCTGCTGAACGCGGTCTCCCCGGCCGTGGGCGGCGTGCTGGTGCGCGGCGAGAAGGGCACCGCCAAGTCGACCATGGTGCGCGCGCTGGCCGGGCTGCTGCCCGCCATCGCCGTCGTGGACGGCTGCCGGTTCGCCTGCGACCCGGCCGGGCCGGACCCGCAGTGCCCGGACGGCCCGCACGCCACCTTCGGGAGCCACCAACGGCCGTCCCAGCTGGTCGAGTTGCCGGTCGGCGTGGCCGAGGACCGGATCGTCGGCTCGCTCGACCTGGAGCGCGCGCTGGCCGAGGGCGTCAAGGCGTACGAGCCCGGCCTGCTCGCCAAGGCGCACCGCGGCGTGCTGTACATCGACGAGGTGAACCTGCTCCAGGACCACGTGGTGGACCTGCTGCTGGACGCCGCCGCGATGGGCCGCTCCTACGTCGAGCGCGAGGGCGTGTCGGTGCGGCACGCGGCGCGGTTCCTGCTGGTCGGCACCATGAACCCGGAGGAGGGCGAGCTGCGGCCGCAGCTGCTCGACCGCTTCGGCCTGACCGTCGAGATCGCCGCCACCCGGGAGCCGGCCGAGCGCGCCGAGGTGGTCCGGCGCCGGCTCGCCTACGACGCCGATCCGGCCGGTTTCGCCGACCGGTTCGCGGCGGAGGAGCGGGAGCTGGCCGAACACATCACCGCGGCGCGGGAGTTGCTCTCGAAGGTCGAGCTGACGGATGTGGCGCTGCGTCAGATCACGGCGGTGTGCGCCGCGTTCGAGGTGGACGGGCTGCGCGCGGACATCGTGATGGCCCGCACCGCGGTCGCGCTGGCCGCCTGGGCCGGGCGGACGGAGGTGCTGGAGGAGGACGTCCGCAAGGCCGCCCAGCTGGCCCTGCCGCACCGGCGCCGCCGCAACCCCTTCGACGCCCCGGGGTTGGACGAGGAGCAGCTGGACCGCACGCTGGAGGAGCACGCCCAGCCGGAGGAGCCGGAGGTCGAGCCGGATCCGGAGCCGGAGGGTGACGGGCCGGAGCCCGACGGGGACGGTCCGGACGGGGGCGGTGACGGCGGCCCGGGTGACGGCGGCCCCGACGGCGGCGGCGCGCCCGAGCCGGCCGACGGCGCGGCCCCGGAGCCCGCGGCCACGGACACCGAGGCGCCCGAGCCGCAGCCCGTACCGGCCCAGCACCCCTCCCCCGCCCGGGAGTCGGCACCGGTCGCGGCCGGGGACCCGTACCGGACGCGGCTGTTCACCGTGCAGGGCACCGGCCACGGCGCCCAGGGCCGCCGCTCCCCCGCCGAGACCACCGGCGGGCACACCGTCCGGGCCCGCCGCCCGCAGGGTGCGCTCAGCCGGCTGCACCTGACCGCGACCCTCCAGGCCGCCGCGCCGCACCAGGTGGCGCGCGGGCGGGCCGGCCGGGCGCTGGTGCTGCACAAGGACGACTTCCGCGAGCAGGTGCGCCAGGGACGGGAGTCCAACCTGGTGCTGTTCGTGGTGGACGCCTCCGGCTCGATGGCCGCCCGGCAGCGGATGACCGCCGTCAAGGGCGCGGTGCTGTCGCTGCTGATGGACGCCTACCAGCGCCGGGACAAGATCGGCATGATCACCTTCCGCGGCGCGGACGCCGAACTGGCCCTGCCGCCCACCTCCTCGGTGGAGGTCGGCGCCGCCCGGCTGGAGACCCTGCCCACCGGCGGGCGCACCCCGCTGGCGGCCGGCCTGCTGCGCGCCCACGAGGTGCTGCGGGTCGAGCGGCTGCGCGACCCGAACCGGCGCCCGCTGCTGGTCGTGGTGACCGACGGCCGGGCCACCGGCGGGCGGGACGCGCTGGCCCGCTCCCAGCGGGCGGCCACCCTGTTCGCCGCCCAGGGCACCGCGAGCGTGGTGCTGGACTGCGAGTCCGGGCCGGTCCGGCTGGGCCTGGCCCGCACCCTGGCCGGGCTGCTCGGCGGCAGCGCCGTCAGCCTGGACGAGCTGCGCGCGGAGGGCGTGGCCTCGCTCGTCCGCGCCAACCGACCCGTCTCCACCTCGATCCGAAAGGCGGCCTGAGCCGACATGCCCAAGGGTGTCCCCGAGAGCGTTCCCGACGACGGCCTGACGACCCGTCAGCGCCGTACCCAGCCGATCACCGCCGTGCACACCGGCCCCGGGAAGGGCAAGTCCACGGCCGCCTTCGGCATGGCGCTGCGGGCCTGGAACCAGGGCTGGTCGGTCGGGGTGTTCCAGTTCGTGAAGTCCGCCAAGTGGAAGGTCGGCGAGGAGAACGCGCTGCGCGTGCTCGGCGCCTCCGGCGAGGGCGGCACCGTCGACTGGCACAAGATGGGCTCCGGCTGGTCCTGGATCCAGCGCTCCGCCGAGCAGGAGATGACCAGCGAGGAGGCGGCCAAGGAGGGCTGGGAGCAGGTCAAGCGCGACCTCGCCGCCGAGACCTACCGCTTCTACGTCCTGGACGAGTTCACCTACCCGATGCACTGGGGGTGGATCGACCCGGAGGAGGTCGTCGCGGTGCTCCAGGACCGCCCCGGCAGCCAGCACGTCGTCATCACCGGCCGGTACGCGCCCGAGGCGCTGACCGGGGTCGCCGACCTGGTCACCGAGATGACCAAGGTCAAGCACCCCATGGACGCCGGCCGCAAGGGCCAGCGCGGTATCGAGTGGTGACCTCTTGAACAACGTCCCCCGCCTCGTCGTCGCGGCGCCCTCCTCGGGCGCCGGCAAGACCACCGTCGCCACCGGCCTGATCGCGGCGCTCGCCGCGCGCGGGCTGGCGGTGTCGCCGCACAAGGTCGGCCCCGACTACATCGACCCGGGCTACCACGCGCTCGCCGCCGGGCGCCCGGGCCGCAACCTGGACGCCTTCATGTGCGGGCCGGAGCGGATCGCGCCGCTGTTCCTGCACGGCGCGGCGGGGGCGGACGTCGCCGTGGTCGAGGGCGTCATGGGCCTGTTCGACGGGGCCTCCGGGCGCGGGGAGCTGGCCTCCACCGCGCACGTCGCCAAGCTGCTGCGGGCCCCCGTGGTGCTGGTGGTGGACGGCTCCTCGCAGTCCCGCTCGGTGGCCGCGCTGGTGCACGGCTTCGCCTCCTGGGACCCGCAGGTGCGGCTCGCCGGGGTGATCCTCAACCGGGTCGCCTCCGACCGGCACGAGCACCTGCTGCGCGAGGCCCTGGAGGAGGGCTCCGGGGTGCCCGTGCTGGGCGCCCTGCGCCGCTCGGCGGCCGTGGCCACGCCGTCCCGGCACCTCGGGCTGATCCCGGCGGTGGAGCGCTCGGCGGAGGCCTTGCAGGCCGTTGCCGACATGGGCTCCCTGGTGGCGGCTTCGGTCGATCTGGACGCCGTACTGGAACTCGCCCGTACCGCACCGGAGTTGGACGCCGAAGCATGGGATGCCTCGGCGGAGGTCACGCCGGTCGGCGGGCGGCCGCGGATCGCGGTGGCCGGCGGTGCGGCCTTCTCGTTCTCGTACGCCGAGAACGCCGAGCTGCTCGGCGCGGCGGGCGCCGAGGTCGTCCCCTTCGACCCGCTGCACGCCTCGATGCTGCCCGAGGGCACAGCCGGACTGGTCATCGGCGGCGGCTTCCCCGAGCTGTACGTCCGGGAGTTGAGCCGGAACGCCGAACTGCGGCGGGCCATCGCCGACTTTGCGGCGGCGGGCGGCCCGATCGCCGCCGAGTGCGCCGGACTGCTCTACCTGGGGCGGGAGTTGGACGGCCTGCCGATGTGCGGCGTGCTGGACAGCGACGCCCGGATGACCGAGCGGCTCACCCTCGGCTACCGGGAGGCCGTCGCCCTGCACGACTCCCCGCTCGCCCCGGCGGGCACCCGGCTGCGCGGGCACGAGTTCCACCGGACGGTCTGCGAACCGGGCGCCGGCGAACACCCCGCCTGGGGCTGGCGCCTGCCGACCGGGCCGCGGACGGAGGGGTTCGCGGGCGGCAACGTCCACGCCTCGTACCTGCACCTGCACTGGGCCGGGGCACCCGGGGTGGCGGAGTCGTTCGCGGGAGCGGCGGCGGTGTTCAATTCCGGGGCGTCCTGAGGGCTTTGCTCCCTAGGATGCGCGCATGGATGTGATCGTTCTCAACGGCGGCTCCAGTTCCGGGAAGTCGAGCATCGCCCGGCGCTTGCAGGAGCTGCTCCCGGAGCCGTGGCTGCACCTCGGCGCGGACACCATGGTGGAGGCGCTGCCGCCGTGGCTGCTCGGCGGCGAGGAGGGCATCGGCGGCCTGACGGACGGGGACGGCACGGTCGAGGTCGGGCCGGCCTTCGCCCGGCTGGACGCCGCCTGGACGCTCGGCGTGGCCGCGATGGCCCGGGCCGGGGCCCCGGTCCTGGTCGACGAGGTGTTCCTCGGCGGCGCCGCCTCCCAGCAGCGGTGGCGCGCGGCGCTGGACGGCCTGGAGGTGCTCTGGGTCGGCGTGCGCTGCGACCCGGCGGTGGCCGCGGCCCGCGAGGCCGCGCGGGGCGACCGCGTCGCCGGGATGGCCGCCGCCCAGGCGTCGGCGGTGCACGAGGGCGTCGCGTACGACCTGGTGGTCGACAGTTCGCAGGCCTCGGTGGCGGACTGCGCCGACGCCGTCCTCGCCCGTGTCGCGGCCGCCGGATGAGCCCCGCGCGGGCGGCCCGTTGCGGTTGACTGTCCGGGGACACCCCCTTCCCACGGAGGCACCCCCATGGCCAGGCAGTACGAGTACAGCGCCGAGCTCCACTGGACCGGCAACCGGGGCACCGGCACCAGCGACTACCGGGCCTACTCCCGTGACGTCGAGGTGTCGGTCGAGGGCCTGCCGGGCATCCTCGGCTCCGCCGACCCCGCCTTCCACGGCGACCCGGCCCGTTGGAACCCGGAGCAACTGCTGCTGGTCTCGCTCGCCCAGTGCCACCTGCTGTCGTACCTGCACCAGTGCGCGGTGAACGGGGTCGTGGTGACCTCGTACGCGGACCGGCCGGCGGGCACCATGACCGTGACCCAGGAGGGCGTGCGCTTCACCTCGGTGGTGCTGCACCCGCGGGTCGAGGTCGCCGAGCCGGGGATGGTGGAGCGGGCCCTCGGCCTGCACGGGGCGGCGAACCGGGGCTGCTTCATCGCCAACTCGGTGAACTTCCCGGTGCGGCACGAGGCCGAGGTGACGGTGGGGGTCCCGGGCTAGCCGCGGGTCAGAGCGTGAGGGTCTGCCAGCCGCGGGTGATCTGCTCGTGGACGGCCGCCTGGTCCGGCGTGGTCGACCGGGCCACCGCGAGCGCCGCCAGCAGCGCCGTGCCGTCCGCCGGGCGGGCGGCCGGGTCGATGGCCAGGGCACGGGCGACGACGGCCGCGAGCCTCGGGTCGAGGGCCTGGACCGCTGCCAGGGCGGCGGGCTCGGGCCCGCTCTCCACGATCCGGCGGATCACCGCGCCCGTGTTGGTCGCCGCGAACGGGCTGACGCCGTACGCGGCGCAGACCACGCAGCACGCCCAGGCCCACACGTCGGCCGCCGGGCCGGGCCGCTCGTCGCCGAACTGCTCCGGCGCCATGTACGTCAGGGTGCCCGGGCCGCCGCCGGTGGCGGTCAGCCGGGTGCCGTCCACGATCGCCGCGATGCCGAAGTCCAGCAGGCGCGGGCCGGCCGTGGTCAGCATGATGTTGGCGGGCTTGAGGTCCCGGTGCACCAGGCCGAGCCGGTGCACCCCGGAGAGCGCCACGGCCAGCGCCAGGGCCAGGGCGTTCAGCGCCTCGGCGGAGCGGATCGGGCCCTGTTCGCGCAGATGGGCGTCGAGCGGGCGCCCGTCCAGCAACTCCATGGCCAGGTACGGGCGACCGGCGTCCACACCGGTGTCGAGCACCCGGGCGGTGTAGGCGCCGGGGACCATCGCCAGCACCTCGGCCTCGCGCTGGAAGCGGCGCAACAGGTCGCCCTCGGCGAGGAGTTCGGGGTTGATGGTCTTGAGCGCGACCTGGGTGGCGGAGCCCTGGCGCTGGGCGAGGTAGACCGTGCCCATGCCGCCGGAGCCGATCCGGCCGAGCAGCTGGTAGCCGCCGATCGTCCGGGGCTCGTGCGCGCCCAGCGGACTGCCGACGGGCGGGGCGGACGCCACCGGCGGCATCACGGGCGGCATCGGCGGGGCCGGCGGGGCCGGCGGGGTGAACTGCGGGGGGACGTAGGGGCCCTGCGGCGGCTGGGCGGTGGGCGCGTACGGGTTCTGCGCGTCCAGGTACGCCTGGAACGCCTGGGCGGCACCGGCCTCCGGGGCACTCCCCGGCTGCGCACCGACCGCCTTGGGCCGGCCGCTCACGAAGAAGGCGACGAGCTGGAACACCAGGACCGGGAGGACCAGACCGGCCGGCAGGACGAACACCGCGAGCGCCGCGCGGAGGACCAGCAGGCCGACGACCCGGGCCTGGGTCGCGCCCGCCGACCAGATCTGCGGAGGCAGGTCCGCGGTCAGCAGCCTGCGCTGGGTCAGGTAGCACAGCAGGAGGCAGAGCAGCAGGCAGACAACGAACACGGCGATGTACACGGTCTGCGCCGTGTCGAAGTGCAGACCCACCGAGTAGCCGAGGTACCTCGAGTTGACGGGGTCGAACGGCTCGCCCAGCCCGATGTGCGTCATGTTGCCCACGACGTTGTAGGACAGCAACACCACCACCCCGGCGATGCCCAGCAGGCCCAGCACCAGCTCGCCGACGGTCGCGCCGATCCCGCCCGGCGCACCCCCGCCCGCGTCCGCGCCGGTGGCGGCCAACGCCCTTCGGCGCGCGGCCGTTTGGGCACGCACCAGCACCGGCAGCGTCGCCAGCCGTAGCAGCAGCGCCGCACCGATCATGAGCAGTGCGACGACTTCGAGCACACTCAGCATGCTTCCCCCTGGCTGATCGAGCACACGGAGTATAGGGCCGATGCGGCCCGTAGGCGGAGCTACCGGTCCAGCAGGGCGGTGAGGTAGCGGTCGATCTCCGCGCGCAGCTCCTCCGGCATCGGCACGTACCAGTGCCCGCTGCCCGCGGTCGCGTTGAACAACACTCCGTCGCACCAGCGGATCAGCCGGCGGGCGTCGCCCTCGGGGTCGGTGGAGCCGGCGGCGGCGAGCAGGACGGCGCCGAGCTCGGCGAAGCGGGCGCCCAACCGGTCGTAGACGACGCGCAGTTCGGGCCGGCGGGTGGCCTCCAGGGCGAGTTCCAGGCGGGCCAGGGTGAGCCTGCGGCCGCTGGTGAGCGCCTGGAACAGCACCTCGGCGCCGACCTCGGCCAGCATCGCGCGGGCCGGTGCGGCCGCTCGGGGGCGCTCGCCCTCGGTGAAGACCGGGTGGTCGACGGTCTCCCGCTCGACGATCCGGGTGAGCACGAGTTCCAGCAGGGCGGCCCTGGTCCGGGCGAGGTTGGAGGTCGAGCCGGCGGGCAGGCCGGCGGCGTCGTCCACCGCGCGGTGGGTGAGTCCGCGCAGGCCGGCCTCGGCGATCAGGTCGATGGCGGCGTCGGCGATCAGGGTCGGGCGCGGGGGCGTCATGGGTCCGATCATGGCCTTTCCTCGGGGACTACCCAACTCACTACAGCCGTAGTTTACGGCCCACTACATGTGTAGTACGGTGCCGAGCAGTGGCCACTACAGCTGTAGTGACCGAGAGCGTGGGAGAACAGGAGCCCCCATGGGCCAGCACCAGGCGATCGTCATCGGCGGCGGCATCGGCGGCCTCACCGCCGCCCTCGCCCTCCACCGGCAGGGCGTCCCCGTCACCGTCCACGAACGCGCCGCGAACCTGGAACCCGTCGGCGCCGGACTCGCCCTCGCCCCCAACGCCCTGCGCGCCCTCGACCTCCTCGGCGTCGGCCCCCGGCTGCGCGCCCGCGCCACCGACCACCCCGCCGTCGGCATCCGCCACCCCTCCGGCCGCTGGCTCGTCCGCACCACCGGCGCCGCCGTCCGGGCCCGCTTCGGCGACACCGTCGCCGCCGTCGCCCGCGCCGAGGTCATCGCCGCCCTGGTCGACGCGCTGCCCGAAGGCACCGTCCGCACCGACTCCCCCGCCACCGTCACCGACCCCGGCGACCACCACCGGCCCGCCGTCGTCCGCACCCGCGAGGGCGACCGGGCGGCCGCCCTGGTCGTCGCCGCCGACGGCATCCACTCCGCCACCCGCAGCCTGCTCTTCCCCCACCACCCCGGCCCGCGCTACAGCGGATTCACCACCTGGCGCGCCGTCGTCACGCCCGGGGCCCGTCTTCGACCGGCCGCCGCCGGCGAGGTCTGGGGCCCCGGCCGCCTCGCCGGGATCGTCCCGCTCGCCGAGGACCGGGTCTACGTCTACGGCGCCGCCCTCGCCCCGGCCGGCGCCCGCGCCGCCGACGAAGCGGCCGAACTCCGGCGGCTCTTCGGCGACTGGTGCGCCCCCGTCCCCCAGCTGTTCGCCCTCGCCGAGCCGGACCGGCTGCTCCGCAACGACGTCCGGGAACTCGCCGACCCCCTGCCCGCCCACCACCACGGCCGGGTCGCCCTCCTCGGCGACGCCGCCCACGCGATGTGCCCCTTCCTCGGCCAGGGCGCCTGCCAGGCCATCGAGGACGCCGTCGTCCTCGCCTCGCTGCTCACCCCCGCCGGCGACCCCGCCACCGCCCTCCCCGCCTACACCGCCGCCCGGCTCCCCCGCACCACCGCCGTCGTCACCGCCTCCCGCCGCACCGGCAGCCTGGTCGCCCTCCGCACCCCCGCCGCCACCCTCCTGCGCACCACCGCCCTCACCCTGGCCGGCCTCCTCCCCACCCGCACCCTCCTCGGCCGCACCGGCACCCTCTACGACTGGCAGCCCCCCGCCCTCCACCCGGCGGCCTGAGGGTCGGAGCCCGAGTTCACCCGACCACCGGCAGTCGCCCTCGTACTCCCACTGCGGCAACCCGACACCTTTTAGCCGAAGCGCACCCGCCACTCGTCGCCGACCGGCGGCGGCGCGACCTCATCGCCACGCTCGGGGCTCACGGGGCGACCACCTCACCGTGATCGTCGCCGGGCAGCGGCCTCGTCAGCTCCGCGGTCAACTCCGGGTCGGCGAGGATTCTGGCGGTGGCACGCCATTCCGCCATCACGCGGTGCAGGTTGGCGTGTACGTCGAGCTCCACGACATCACGCGTCGCCTCGACGAGGTCGACGACGAACTCCCGCACCTCCTCGGCGGAGAGGTGCCTGACCCAGGGGAACACGGCGGGAAGCGCCAGCAGTACGGCGCGCGCCCTCGTCGCTGCCGATCAGCGCCGTGAAGAGGCGCGCGGTGACATCGGCGGTGTCCTCTCGCTGTCGGTCATGGCGCTCCGTCGTCAGGTAGAGGTCCTCGCCGTCCCGCCGCGTGACGTGCACCCGCTGGGCGCGCTCCACGGTGTCCGCGACGCGCTTGGAGTTCTTCGACAGGTCGGAGAAGGACACGGTGGGAGTCGACATGCTTCGACGCTAGTTCGGAATACGTTCCGACCGTCAATCGCGATCGCCCCATCCGGATGGACGGCCGGGCCCGGCGACGCCCGGCCGGGGTGTCGGTGAGAGCCGGGAGGATGGGCGGCATGACGGACTCAGGGCAATCCATCGCCGACTACTGGGACGCGGCCGCGGCGGCCTTCGACGAGGAGCCGGACCACGGCCTGCGGGCGCCGGTGGTGCGGGAGGCGTGGGCGCGGCGGGTGCGGGGGTGGCTGCCGGGCGGGGCGGTGGAAGTGCTGGATGTCGGGTGCGGGACGGGGTCGTTGGCCGAGTTGGTGGCGGCGGACGGGCACCGGGTGACGGGGGTGGACCTGGCGCCGCGGATGGTCGCGCGGGCCCGGGCGAAGCTGGCGGCGGCCGGGCTGGCCGGGCGCTTCCTGGTGGGGGACGCGGGCGCGCCGCCGCTGCGGGAGGGCGGCTTCGACGTGCTGCTGTCGCGGCACCTGGTCTGGACCCTGCCCGACCCGGAACGGGCGCTGCGCGCCTGGGTGCGGCTGCTGCGCCCGGGCGGGCGGCTGGTGCTGGTCGAGGGGCGCTGGCGCGAGGCGGGCGAGCAGGCGGCCCCGTACGTCGCCGGGGCGGAGCGGCTGCCCTGGGGCGGCGGCGTGGGCGCCGACGAACTGGCCGCGGCGGTCCGCCCGTTGGTCGCGGAGCTGCGTGTCGAGCCGCTCAGCGGGGACGCGGCCCTGTGGGGCGGTCCGGTGCACGACGAGCGCTACGCACTGGTCGCAACCACCTGACGGATCTTCACCAGCCGCTCCCGAAGGTCCCGTTGATCGGGTCGCTGCGGTGGCAGGCGGGGCAGCGGAGGCGGGTGTAGATCGCCACCGTGCCCATGCAGACGTCCTCGCGGCCGTCGAGCGGGGAGGCCGACCGGGCCGGCTCGCCGCAGTCCGCGCAGCGGCGGTGGGGGCGGGCGGTGATCGAGCAGGCACGGCAGACCAGGTGGGTGGGGTGCTCGGCGTGGACGACGACGGGCTGCGGGCCGCCGTGCAGCAGGTGGTCGCACCAGGTGCAGGACTCGTCCTCCTGCGCGGCGAGCATCCGCTCCCTGGTCTCCCGCTGCCACTTGGCCGCGTTCTGCAGCGGCACCTGCACCGGCGGCCCCCACCCGGCGGCGGCGAGCCACTGGGCGCCCTCCGCCCCGGCGGCCCGCAGCTGGTCGTCGACGGCGATGTCCCTGGGGGTCCTGTGCTTCATCGGGTCTCTCCTCCGGCGCGTCGTCCCGATGGGTTAACGCGGCCGGGAGGTGGTGGTCACGCGAACGACCCGGCGGTCAGCCCAGCGGCTCGGTGTCGCCGTGGGCGACGAGGAGCTTGCGGAGCAGGGTGTCGAGCTGGGCGCGCTCGTCGGCGTCGAGGGCGGTGAGGAGGCTCTCCTCGTTGCTGATGTGGCCGGGGAGGGCGGCGTCGATGAGGTCCTTGCCGGCCGGGGTGAGGCGGACCAGGACGGCGCGGCGGTCGGTGGGGCAGGGGTTGCGCTCGACCAGGCCCTTGGCGGAGAGCTTGTCGACCCGGTTGGTGATGGCGCCGGAGGTGACCATGGCGGACTTGAGCAGGGCGCGGGCGTTGAGTTCGTAGGGCTCGCCGGAGCGGCGGAGGGTGGCGAGGACGTCGAACTCGGAGGGGTCCAGCCCGCAGGTGAGGAAGTACTCGCGCAGGGCGTTGTCGACCCGGACGTTGAGCCGCCGCAGCCGGCCGATCAGGGCCATCGCCTCCAGCGGCAGGTCGGGGCGGTTCCTGGCCCACTGCTCGGCGATGTCGTCGACGGTGTCGCGCTGCTGCATGCTCTGTCATCTCCCTCGGACGGCCGGGCTGCTGCCGGTGCAGATATCTTAACATTCACATACTTGACGTTCGCCGATCCCGGGCGTAGAAATATCTCAACGTTCAGATAGTCAACGTTGAGGGGATTGGGAACCGCCATGGACCGCAAGCGCGCAGGGATCGCCGTCACCGCCGCACTCGCCCCGGCCGCCTGGGGCACCACCTACCTGGTCACCACCCAGCTGCTGCCCGAGGGCCGCCCGCTGCTGCTCGCCGCGCTGCGGGCCTTGCCCGCCGGGCTGCTCCTGCTGCTGATCGGCCGCAAGCTGCCCAAGGGGCGTTGGTGGGGGCGCGCGGCGGTGCTCGGGATGCTCAACATCGGACTGTTCTTCCCGCTCACCTTCGTCGGCGCCTACCGCCTGCCCGGCGGCGTGGCGGCCACCATCGGGGCGATCCAGCCGCTGCTGGTCGCCGGGCTCTCGGTCGGGGTGCTCCGGGTCCGGCCCGGGCGGCGGGCGCTGCTCGCCGGACTGGTCGGGGTCGCCGGGGTGGCGCTGCTGGTGCTCAAGAGCGGCGCGAAGCTGGACGGCATCGGCATCGCCGCGATGGTCACCGCGATCGGCCTGATGGCCACGGGCACCGTGCTGACCCGCCGCTGGGGCCGCCCGGAGGGCGCCACCATGATCGACCTCACCGCCTGGCAGCTGCTGGCCGGCTCGGTCTTCCTCGTCCCGCTGGCGGCCCTGGTCGAGGGCGCGCCGCCGGCCCTGAGCACCGCCAACCTGGCGGGCTTCGCCTACCTCGGGCTGCTCAGCACCGCGCTCGGCTACGTGCTGTGGTTCCGCGGCATCGAGCGGCTCGGCGCCGGTCCGGTGTCCTTCCTGGGGCTGGTCAACCCGGTGGTGGCCACCGTCGGCGGCCTGGTGGTGCTCGGCCAGACGCTCACCCCGTGGCAGGTGCTGGGGCTGGTGCTGGCACTCGGCGCGATGCTGATCGGCCAGGCCCCGGCCCGCCGGACCACGCCGGTCACCGCGCCGATCCCCGCCCCGGCAGCCGCCTCGGCCCGCGTCCCCGCCACCGCCCCCGAGCGCCGGGCACCGGCGGTCGCCCGCTGAGGGCCCGCACCCTGCGCTCCCGTCCCCGCCCCGTCGGCCACCGGCCGGCGGGGCACGGACGTACCCGGGCTCAGCCCGTGGCGCGGATGTAGATGTCGGCGGCGCCCGGCAGCCCGCCCGGGACGGCGGCCACGTAGATCCGGCGGGCCGACGGGGCCCGGGTGGGGACGGCGGACGGGCTGGTGGTGGGCGTCCAGGTCGGGGTGGGGACCGGGTCGGGGGTGCTGTCCTCGGGGACGTGCGCGGTACCGCCCGCGCCGCCGGTGCCTCCGGAGCCGTCCTCGGCCCCGTCGTCCGTACCGGCCTCCGGGACACCGCCTCCGGAGCCGTCCGGGTCGGGATCGGCCGGGGCGGGATCCGCCGCGACGGCCATCGGCGCGACGCCCGCCCCGGGGGCCACCACGGCAGCGGGGGCGGAGGCCGACGCGGACCCCGACGGCACGGGCGAGGGCGCTCCCGACTCCCCCAGCGACCCCGCCACCCCCACCGACCCCGCCGACTCCACCGCAGGCTCCGGCAGCTCCGGCGCCTCGGACGGCTCGTCGCCCCCGAGGGCGGCCGCGAGGTCCGGCGGCAGCGGGGCGGCGGGTCCGGGCGCCGGGAGGTCGTAGGCGCGCAGGAAGTCGCCGAGCCCGGGCTCCTTGCCGCCGCCGAGGCGGTAGTGGAGGTAGGCGACGGGCGCGCCGTCCGAGGTGCGGGTGTAGACGGCCCCGACCGGGACGTAGTAGCGGCCCGCGCCTGGGTGCTGGGAGGGGTGGAGGCCCGCCAGCCGTTCGGCGCGGTCCCGGTCGGTCTCCCGCCCGACCCGGCCGACGGTGAGCGCGTTGACGCCGCGCACCATCAGGGCGGCGCCGGCGGACACGCACAGCACGAGTCCGACGGCGACGGTGCGCCGCAGGACCGGTCGGCCGTGCAGGGCGGGCCAGGAGTCGGTGACCACGCGCTCGGGTGGGATGCCGTCCACGGTTGCTCGTTCCCCCGCTTCGATCAGGACGTCCGACCGGCACCTCGGGTCGGGACGTCGCACTCTGCTCGACGTGGGACGCTAGCGGAGAGTTCCTCAGCCCAGGTAGGCGGGGGCGACGGCGGCCTTGGTGACCAGCCGCGGGGCACCGGAGCCGTCGGCCGGGACGGTCCACAGGTCGGCGCCGTAGTCGCCGGGCAGGGCGTACACCAGCGTCCCGGTGTCGGACCAGAGCGCCTGGTCGTCGATGTTGCGCTGCTCGGCGGTGGCGGTCTCGGTGCCGGTCGCGAGGTCCAGGACGTACAGCCGCCAGGGGGCGTCGGGCGACAGGCCGGGGACGCGCTTCTTGTACGCGATGCGGGTGCCGTCCGGGGAGAGCGAGGGGCACTCGACGTTGTCGTGCAGGGTGGTGAGGGTGCGGGCGGCGAGGTCGCCGCGGACGAGGTGGGTCTGCCCGGAGCTGGCGAGGGTGGCGTAGAAGGTGTTGTCGTCGGCGAAGGTGACGCCCCAGATGTTGACGTCGTGCGCCTGGTACGGGTGGCCGTCCTTGACGACGGCGAAGTCCTCCAGGTTCTCCCGCAGGTTCCAGTCCCGCACGTCGACGATCGAGGTGCGGGTGGAGAAGTCCGAGCCCGCGTAGGAGTCCCCGCTGACGAAGACGGTCCAGGCGGCGAGGTGTCCGGACGGCGAGACCCGGGAGCGGGTGGGGATGCCGGCGGCGGGGAAGGAGCGCCGCTCGTGCAGGTGGTCGTCCAGGACGACGGCGCGGTAGGTGTCGTCGAGCGCGCCGTGCTGGGCCTGGAGGCAGATGCCGGTGCCGGCGGCGGCGTGGAAGCGCAGGCACTGGGTGCCGGAGGCGGTGCGCGGGCCGTCGGGGTGGTCGGCGGGGACGCTGGTGATCTCGTCCCGGTGCGGCCCCCAGGCCATGTTGCGGAAGAGCAACTGCCTTCCACTGGTCGGCACTCGGAGCGAGACCGGGCCGGGTTCGACGGCCGGCCCGCCGGCCTGGGCGCGGTCCCGTTCGGAGCTGCGGTCGGCGGCGTAGAGGACGGCGCCGGTGCCGACCGCACCGAGCACCAGGACGGCGATCAGCAGCACGAGCACCCGGCTGCGGTTGTTCCAGGGGTTCACGTTCTGCGGGTTCACGTTCTGCGGGTTCACGTTCTGGGGGTTCACGTTCTGCGGGTTCACGTTCTGCGGGGTCACGGACTCTCCTCCACGCTCTGCTCCACGACGACGGGTTCCGAACGGCGCAGCACCACCGCCGCGCCGGCCACGCACAGCGCCAGGGCGCCCGCGGACCAGGCGAGGGCGGTCGACCCGCCCACCGCGCTCCACAGCGCGCCGAACAGCAGCGAGCAGGCGAACCGGGCCAGCGCCTGCCCGGTGCCGACCAGGGCGAGCCCGGCGCCGCGCTGTTCGGCGGGGACGGCGTCGGCCGCGGCGGCGGCGAGCACGCCGTCGGTGGCCGCGTAGAAGGAGCCGTGCAGCAGCAGCACGCAGAGCACGGCGGGCAGTCCGCGCAGCGGCGAGAGCAGCAGCCCGTACCCGAGCAGCAGGACCCCGTGGCCGAGCAGGAAGAGGCGGCGGCGCCCGATCCGGTCGGCGAGCGCGCCGAACGGGACGGCGAGCAGCAGGAAGGCGGCCGCGGTGCCGAGCGGGAGCAGCGGGAACAGGGTGACGGACAGGCCGAGCCGGCGCTGGATCAGCAGGTAGAGGAAGGAGTCGCTGACCGTGGTGAGCCCGAGCAGGACGGCGCACAGGGTGAGCCGGCGCAGTCCGGGCAGGCGCAGCAGGGTGAGGCTGCTGCGCAGCGAGGGGGTGGCGGTCGACGGCGCCTCGCCGGTCTGCCGGTTCGGCACGAACAGCAGCAGGATCAGCACGCCGAGCGCCGCGACGCAGGCGCTGACCGTGAACACCGCGTCGTAGCCGTGCCGTTCGCCGCCGTCGGCGAGCAGCGGGCTGCCGGCCAGCCGCAGCACCAGGAAGGCGGTGAGCGGGCCGAGCAGGGCGCCCGCGGTGTCCATCGCCCGGTGCACGCCGAACGCCCGGCCGCGGTGGGCGGGTTCGGTGGCCAGCGAGATCATCGCGTCCCGGGGGGCGGTGCGCAGGCCCTTGCCGGTGCGGTCGACGGCGATGACGGCGCCGATCAGCGGCACGGTGTGGACGAACAGCAGCAGGGGCCGGCACACCGCGGAGAGCCCGTAGCCGACGGCCGCGACGGCCTTGTGCCGGGCGGCCCCGTCGCGGCCGCGGCGGTCGGCGAGGTGGCCGCCGACCAAACGGACCAGGGCGCTGAACCCGTTCTGGATGCCGTCGAGCAGGCCGAAGCCGAGCGGGGAGAGGCCGAGTCCGGTGAGCAGGTAGAGCGGCAGCACGGCGTTGACCATCTCCGAGGAGACGTCGGTGACCATGCTGACCGCGCCGAGGGCGAGGACCGCCCCCGGCACCGAGCGCAGGGCGGCGCCCCGCCGCACCTGGCCGGTGGCCGGTGCGACGGGGGCCTTCGAGCTGCGGGAGTCCGCGACGTACACGGGCGTCAGTTCCAGATGCCGGTGATGTCGGAGGCCCCGGCGGAGTTGCCGGCGTGGGCGTTGACGCCGGCCAGGTCCTCCAGGGTGTGCAGCACGTCGTAGTGGTTGTACCGGGTGGAGGTGGAGCTGCCGGGGGCGACGTGGGCGCCGTAGACGAGGGTCGGGATGCGGTTGCCCGACAGCTTGTTGTCCTCGTCGAAGGTCACCACCAGCAGGCTGTTGTTGCTCTTGGCCCACTGGGCGTAGGCGTCGAGGTTGTTCTGCAGCCAGGTGTCGCCGGTGCCGACCGAACAGTCGTGCATGTCGTCGCAGAGGTCCGGGGTGACGAAGGAGACCTTCGGCAGGGTGGTGAAGTCGGTCGGGAAGGCGTCCATGCCGTAGGCGGTGGAGGTGGGCACGTTGCCGAAGCCGAACCACGGGTTGTGCTTCTGGGCGTAGTTGTCGACCCGGCAGTCGGTGGCGCCGACCGAGGGCAGGCCCTCGTTGTAGCTGGCCCAGGTCTGGTTGGCGGCGAGCAGCTCGGAGGCGAGGTTGGGCTGCTGCATCGCGCCGACGTCCACGCAGCTGTCGTCCGTGACGCCCTGGGCGCTGCCGGAGAACAGCATGTAGTAGTTGGGCTGGCTGGGGTGGGTGAGCGCGTAGGACTGGGTCAGCTTCGCGCCGCCGGCCGCCAGGGTGTTGTTGAAGTACGGCGCGTTGGAGCTGCCGATCACCTGCGAGTAGGCGTGGTTCTCCATCATCACGACCACGATGTGGTCGGGCGAGGGCAGGGCGGCGGCGGTGTCGGCGGCCGCGTCGCCGCTCGCGGCCCACAGGCCGAGCGAGCCGGCGACCAGGCCGAGGCCGGTGGCGAGGGCGGTGATCGGGCGGAGCCTGCGGCGACGGGCGGGGCGCGGGCCGGCCGTGGGGGTGCCGGGGGTGCGGGGTCGTGCGAAGGCCATGGGGTCCTCCGGGGGTCGGGGCTTCCGGGGCGGGAGCGCCGAGAACAGTAGGATCGCGGCGTGTCGTGTACCGCACAAGAGAAGTGAAGAACAGACGAACAGCTGCGAGGCGGTCCCGGTACGGAGCAACCGGACGCCGGACCACACCGTGCAGGGCAGCTGCCGGGAACCACGGCGCAGGTCACACCCGCCGCGATTGACCCCCCTCCACCGCCCGTGGTGGGATCACTGGGGCCCGCGAGCACCGGGCCGGGGACGGCAAGGAGTGCGGTACGTGATCGGACTGGTCGCCATCTACGGGCCGGGCCGCCCGCTGACCGACGAGCTGCAGGAGCTCTGGCCGGAGAGCAGCCACGCCTACCGGGCCTCGCGCGGCAACTGCTTCCAGGGGCCGGAGGCGATGCAGTTCGCCCTCGACCGCCACCGCCAGGTGATCGCCGTCGGATCGCTCGCCGCCGTCGTCGGACTGCTGACCGACCCCCGCGTCGACGTCCCGCGCGGCGCCGAGGTGCTCTGCGTGGACCCTGGCCGGCGCTGGGTGATCCCGCTGACCCACTCCGACTCCGCAGTGGAGCTGGCCGAGGAGGTGGCCGGCGCCCTCGGCGTCACCCCGGTGTTCACCGGCCCGCAGCCCGACCCCGGGAACCCGCCCGCCCCCGGGAACCCGCCCGCCCCCGGGAACCCGGCCGACGCCGGGAACCCCCTCGACGTGCTGACCCCGCACGCCGTCCGGTACCGCCGGGCCGGTGCCGGCGAGGCCGCGGAGGCGGCGGCGGACGGCCGGCCGGTACGGCTGGTCACCGAGGTGGCGTACCCGCTGCCCGCACTGCCCCCGAACGTACGGCCGGACGCGCCCGAGGACGCCCCCGTCCTGCGGGTCACCGACCGCGAGGACCCGGACGGCGAGGACCTCCTCGTCGTCCCGCGCACCCTGGTCGTCGGCATCGGCGCGGGCAGCGGCACCGGATCGGCCGACGCCATGCGCCTGCTGACGGACGTGCTCAAGGAGACCGGCTACCTGCGCTCGGCGATCGCCCGGATCGCCACCGTGACCGGCAAGGCCGACCACCCGGCGGTGCGATGGGCCGCGCGCTGCCTGAACGTGCCGGTCGACGAGCACCCGGCCGAGGCCCTGGCCCGGCTCACCGTGCCGAACCCGTCCGCGGCGGTCGGCACGGCCGTCGGCACCGCGAGCGTCGCCGAGGCGGCGGCCCTGGCCGGCGCCGACGGCGGCGAACTCGTCGTCCCCAAGCGGAAGTCGGCCACGGCCACGATCGCGATCGCCCGGGCGGCGGTGCGCGGCCGGCTGGCGCTGATCGGCCTCGGGCCGGGCGCCCACGACCTGCTGGTGCCGCGCGCGCTGGCCGAGCTGCGCCGCGCCTCGGTGGTGGTGGGCCGGCCGGCGGACGTCGAGGCGGTGGCCGCGCTGCTCCGGCCGGGGACGCGACAGGTCGTACTGCCGGAGCCCGGGACGGTGCGGAACGCCCGGGGCGCGGTACTGGACCGGGCCGGGGTGGCGACCGACCGGGCCGGCCGGGCGGTCGACCCGGCCGGGGCGGCCGCCACCCTCGCCGCGCACGGGCACGCCGTCGCGCTGGTCGCCCTGGGCGACGGCGCCGGGCTCACCGTGCCCGCCGGGGCGTACGAGCTCCTACGGGTGCCCGGCCTGCCCGGCGCGCCCGGCCTGCCCGCCGACACGGACGGGGTCCCCGCATGACCGCCACCGACCCGACCGCCACCACCGCCACCACCACCGCCACCGCCACCGCCACCGCCACCGCCACCGCCACCGACCCGGCCACCACGGACCCGGCCGCCGCCGAACCCGACCTGCGCCACCACGGCGACGCCGAGGTGCGCGCCGACGGGAGCGGCCTGGTCGACCTCGCCGTCAACGTCCGCACCGGCACGCCGCCCGCCTGGCTGCGCGAGCACCTGGCCGCCACCCTCGGCACCCTCGCCGCCTACCCCGACCAGGGCGCCGCCCGCGCGGCGGTGGCCGCCCGGCACGGGCGCCCGGTCGAGGAGGTGCTGCTCACCTCGGGGGCCGCGGAGGCCTTCGTGCTGCTCGCCCGAGTTCTGACTGCACGTCACATCGTCGTGGTGCACCCCCAGTTCACCGAGCCGGAGGCCGCACTGCGGGACGCCGGGCACCGGGTGCACCGGGTGCTGCTCTCCCCCGGGGACGGGTTCCGACTGGGCGCCGTCCCCGAGCAGGCGGACCTGGTCGTCCTCGGCAACCCGACCAACCCGACCTCCGTCCTGCACCCCGCCGAAGCTGTCGCCGCGCTCGCCCGCCCGGGGCGCACCCTGGTGGTGGACGAGGCGTTCATGGACACCGTGCCCGGGGAGCGCGAGTCCCTCGCCGCCGCCCGGGACCTCCCCGGCCGGGTCGTCGTCCTGCGCAGCCTCACCAAGACCTGGGGCCTGGCCGGACTGCGGATCGGCTACGCGCTCGGACCGGCGCCGCTGATCGCCGCCCTCGGCGCCGCCCAGCCGCTCTGGCCGGTCTCCACCCCGGCACTGGCCGCCGCCGAGGCGTGCAGCGGCCCGGCGGCGCTCGCCGAGGCGGACCGGGCGGCCGCCGAACTCACCCTGTGGCGCGACTACTTGGTGAAGGGCCTGGCCGCCTTCCCGACCGTACGGCTGCACGGCGAGCCGGCCGCCTCCTTCGTCCTGGTCCGGCTGCCGGGCGCGGCGGCGGTCCGGGCGCGGCTGCGCGAGCTCGGCTTCGCCGTCCGGCGCGGGGACACCTTCCCCGGCCTGGGCGAGGACTGGCTGCGGATCGCCGTCCGGGACGAGGAGACCACCGACCGCTTCCTCAGCGCCCTGGAGGCGGCGCTGCGTCCAGCCTGACCGGGTCGCCGGTGCGGATCGCCCCCGGCGCCAGCACCTGGGCGTACACCCCCGCGCAGGGCAGCGCCGGCATGCCCGCCAGCGGGACCAGCCGGTTGCGTGCGGCCGGGCCCCGCAGCGCCTCCGTCCGGCGCGGCAGCGGGCCGTGCCGCAGGGTGGGGACGGCGCAGCGCGGGGTGGGTGCCACGATGCGCAGCCGCAGGCTCTCCCCGACGGTCAACTCCCGCCCCACCCAGGCGTTCTCGACGAATCCCTCGCCCTCGGTGCGGAGCACCAGGTTCGGCCGGTAGCGCTCCGCCTCGACGCCGAAGGCGAGCAGTGTGGAGCTGGTGATCAGGTGCAGCGGGGCGAAGTCGAAGAACCCGCCGTCCGGTGCGGCCCGCCCCAACTCGTTGACGGTCACCGGCACTTCCGCCTCGATCCCGCGCGCCAGCACCTCCTCCGGGACGGCCCGCTCGACCTCCGCGCCGGGCGGGCGCTCGGCGATCAGGGCGAGCTTGCGGCCGAAGGCCTCGGACAGCTCCGCCTCGCCCGCGGCGCGCCCGTCCGGGCCGGTCACCGCCACCCGGCCGTCCGCCGTGGCCGTCGCCGAGTAGTCGAGCAGCCCGGCCCAGCGGTGGGGGTTCTTGGCGCTGGCCACCCGCCCGGTCTCCAGGCCGAGCAGGGCGCGCGCCCGGTCCCCGGCCAGGCCCCTCGTGGACACCTCGGCCGCCGGGAGGTCCTCCCCCAGCAGCGACTTGACCGGGTAGCGCCGCAGCCGCTCGACCCGGCCGACCAGCTCGCCCGCGGATCCGCCGCTCAGCACTCCGCGTCCTCCGCCCACTCCCGCAGGGCCGCGAAGTGCAGGTCCCGCAGCCCCGCCCGGGGGTCGACCCAGAGCGGCAGCGCCTCGGCCGGGTGGTGCGCCGCGATCCACTCGATGTCCTGCGGCCCGAGTTCGTCGTCCAGCCAGACGAACGGCCGCCCGGCGGCCCAGGCCACCAGGTCCCTGGTCTTCCAGTGCAGCCCGTCCGGGTCCTCCCCGCCCTCGCCGAACAGGTTGGTCCAGCGGACGTACGGGAGCTCGGGCAGCCCGAGGCGCGGGCCGATGAAGGTGTTCGCCTCGTCCATCCAGGTGGTCGCCCAGACCAACTCGTACGGCAGCGAGAGCAGTTCCGGCCCGTGCGCCGGATTCAGCCACACTCGCAGCGGCTCGACCTGCTCCCGCGGCTGCGGAGCGTGCCGGGCGACCCAGGACTCGGGCAGCAGCCGGTGGGTGCCGTAGCCCTCGGGGCAGCGGGAGTCCGGTGCGGCGTAGGGGTTGAGCGGCCCGTCCACGTCGATCAGGAGCAACGGCGACCCGGTCATGCGGCGGCCGCCCAGTCCCGCAGGGTCGCGAAGTCGCCGGCGAGCATGCCGACCCGGGGGTTGACGTGCAGGGTGAGCGCCGGGCCCGGGTGGTGCGCCGCGATCCACTCGGCGTCCTGCGGCCCGAGTTCGTCGTCGACCCAGACGAACGGCCGCCCGGCGGCCCAGGCCACCACGTCCTTCGTCTTCCAGTGCAGCCCGTCCGGGTCCTCGCCGAACAGCTCCGTCCAGCGGACGTAGGGGAGTTCGGGCAGCCCGAGGCGCGGGCCGATCAGGGCGTTCGCCTCGTCCATCCAGGTCGTCGCCCACACCAACTCGTACGGCAGCGCCAGCAGTTCCGGACCGTGCGCCGGGTTCAGCCACACCCGCAACGGCTTCGCCTCGCCGTCGGCGGAGCGCCTGGTCTGCCGATCGGCCCACCAGGTGGGCATCAGCTCGTGCGTCCGGTAGCCGTCCGGCCGCCGCAGCCTCGGCGCGGCGTAGGGGTTGAGGGGTCCGTCCACGTCGAGGAGGAGCAGCGGCTGTCGAGTCATGCCGTGAATTCTCCGGCGGGCGACCGGGATTGACCAGTGGTTTACCCCGCCTGCGGTCGGCGCCACAGGCCGCGGGCGGCCAGCAGCGGCAGGACCCCCTCGCCGAACCAGTAGGCCTCCTCCAGGTGCGGCATGCCCGACAGCACGAACTCGTCGATCCCCAGCTCGTGGTACTCGGCGATCAGGTCGGCGACCTCCCGGTGGCTGCCCACCAGCGCGGTGCCCGCCCCGCCGCGGAGCAGCCCGATGCCGGCCCACAGCCCCGGGTGCACCTCCAGCCGCTGCGCCGAGCCGCCGTGCAGCGCGAGCATCCGCCGCTGCCCCTCCGACTCGCTCTCGGCGAGGGCCCGTTGGGTCTCCCGGACCCGCCCCGGGTCCATGCCGGCGAGCAGCCGTTCGGTCTCCGCCCAGGCCTGCGCGGAGCTGTCCCGGGTGATCACGTGCAGGCGGATCCCGAACCGCACCGTCCTGCCCCGGGCGGCGGCCAGCTCACGGATCCACCCGATCTTCTCCCGCACCTGGGCGGGCGGTTCGCCCCAGGTCAGGTAGACGTCGGCGGAGCGGGCCGCGACCTCGCCGGCCGCCGGGGAGGAGCCGCCGAAGTACACCGGCGGCACCGGGTCGGGCAGCCGGGTCAGGCGCGCCCGCTCGACCCGCAGATGGGGGCCGTCGTGGTCGACGGTCTCCCCCGCCCAGAGCCGCCGGGTGATGCCCAGGAACTCCCCGGTGCGGGCGTAGCGGGCGTCCTTGTCCAGGAAGTCCCCGTAGGCCCGCTGTTCGGCGGACTCGCCGCCGGTCACCACGTTGAGCAGCAGCCGCCCGCCGGACTGCCGCTGGTAGGTCGCGGCCATCTGCGCCGCCAGCGTGGGGCTGAGCTGCCCGGGCCGGAACGCCACCAGGTACTTCAACCGCTCGGTCACCTGGGTCAGCATCGCGGTGGTCAGCCAGGCGTCCTCGCACCAGGCACCGGTCGGCGTGAGCGCCCCCTCGAAGCCCAACTGCTCGGCGCTGCGGGCGATCTGGCCCAGGTAGCCGATGCTCGGCGGCCGGTCGGAGCCGGCCGTCCCGGGCGTCGAGCCGTGCCCGCCGCCGACGATCTGCCGGCTGTCGCCGTTGGTGGGGAGGAACCAGTGGAAGGTGAGAGCCATGGAACGGACACACTCCTGCGGCCGGTGCGGTCTGGGGTCGGTCGGTCCTGCTTCGGTCCTGCTGCTGAGAACTCACCGACAACGACGACAGCCGGCCGCCCACACCCGCGCCAGGTCCACGTGCAGTCGGCGCACGAGGAGGCGGGGACGGGGAGCGGTCATGCGCTCGATTATGCCCGACCCGGCGAACACCGGGCAGGGCAGAGCCCGTAGGCCCTCCCCCGGGCGGGGAAGGGCCTACGGACGGTGCACGCCAGGGGCGGGGATCAGACCTGGCCGGCCTTCTCCAGGGCCGCGCAGCAGGTGTTGATCAGCAGGCGGGTGACGACGTACGGGTCGACGTTGGCGTTCGGGCGACGGTCCTCGATGTAGCCCTTCTGCTCCACCTCGACCTGCCACGGGATGCGGACCGACGCGCCGCGGTTGGAGACGCCGTAGCTGTAGACGTTCCACGGGGCGGTCTCGTGCTTGCCGGTCAGGCGGGACTCGATGTCGGCGCCGTACTGGGTGACGTGGTCCATCACGATCTCCTGGGAGGCGCCGAGCGACTCGCAGGCGGTGATGATGGCGTCGTAGCCCTCGCGCATCGCCTTGGTGGAGAAGTTGGTGTGGGCGCCCGCGCCGTTCCAGTCGCCCCGGGCCGGCTTGGCGTCCAGGGTGGCGTCGATGCCGAACTCCTCGGCGGTGCGGTAGAGCAGGTAGCGGGCGATCCACAGGTCGTCCGAGACGGTCAGGGCGTCGACCGGGCCGATCTGGAACTCCCACTGGCCGGGCATGACCTCGGCGTTGATGCCGCAGATCGCCAGGCCGGCGTCCATGCAGCGGTCCAGGTGCAGCTCGACGATCTCGCGGCCGAAGACCTCCTCGGCGCCGACGCCGCAGTAGTAGCCGCCCTGCGGGGCCGGGAAGCCGCCCTCGGGGAAGCCCAGCGGGCGGGAGCCCTTGAAGAAGGTGTACTCCTGCTCGATGCCGAAGATCGACTCCTGCACGGTGTACTTCTCCTCGACCTCGCGCAGCAGGGCGCGGGTGTTGGACTCGTGCGGGGTGCCGTCCGTCTCCAGGACCTCGCACAGGACGAGGATGTTGTCGCCACCGCGGATCGGGTCCTTGGTGACCTTCACCGGGTCCAGCACGCGGTCCGAGGCGTGGCCCTCGGCCTGGTTGGTCGAGGAACCGTCGAAGCCCCAGGTCGGGATCTTGTCGGCGTTGGGCAGGACGCGAGTCTTGGAACGGAGCTTCGCGGTCGGCTTGGTGCCGTCGATCCAGATGTACTCGGCCTTGATTGCCACGGCGTGTCCCTCGATTGCTGGGTGGTGGATGCCCGCGTAGCGTCGCAAGCCGCCGTTTCCCGGTTGTTCCTCTCGTGTAACGCGCATGTGAACCAACCGTCCGCATCGGCACGGTCACGGTGCGGGAGTGCCGGGCGTGGCACCCCGCACCGCTGCGGGTGCTCAGCCGCGACGCGCGTGCGCGGCCCGGCGGCGCCGGGTGGCCCACAGCGCGGCCGCACCGCCCGCGACCAGGGCGGCGGCCCCGGCGGCCAGCGGGCCGGTGGCGCTGCTGCCGCCGGTGGTGGCGAGCCGCTCGGGCTTCTCCACCGCCGCCTGCGGCACGGCGGCGCGCGAGGTGCCGACGTCCGCGACCGGCTGGGCGGCGGGCGAGGACGTCGGCACGGCGCTCGGGGTGCCCGGCGTGCTCGGAGTGCCGGTGGCGGCGGGGCCGGACGGCTTCTCGCAGCTGACCGAGGCGACGGTGATCTTCCCGGTGACCTTGGCGACGTTCAGGTTGAGCGGGTTCACCTCCACCTGCACCTCCAGGGCCGAGGCGGCGGCGGTGGTCGTGGTGGTGCTCTTCCTGGAGAACTCCACCGACACGCTGCCGACCAGCGGCACGTCCACCTTGGTCGGGCCGTACAGCCCGACGGTGACGGGCTTGCCCAGCACGGTCAGCTTGGCGGGGGCGACCACGTTCGCGGTCGGCTGCCCGTCGACCGGGCAGGTGGCCTCGGCGCTCATCGCCTCCAGGCCGAGCAGCGCGGTGGCGGGCAGGCCGGGGGCGTGCACGTCGGCGTTGACCAGCTTGACGGAGGCGGTGGCGCCCTTGGCGTCGACCCGGGTGACGGACGTGCCGATGTCCGCCTTGACCAGCTCGACCGGGCCGTTCTGGTCGACGCCCGCGACCTTGGCGGTCAGCACCGAGCCGTCCCTCTGCTCGGGCGTCTCCACCTTGTTGAGCGCGATGTCCACCGGGACGTCGACCGCCTTGTTCAGGAAGCTGACGTCCAGGGCGACCTCGGCGGTGACGGCACGGGCCTTGCCCGACGAGGGAGCGGTCGTGGCCGGCGCGGAGGCGGTCGACCCGGTCGTGGCCGGCGCGGCCTGGACGGGCCCGGCGGTGAGCAGCGTGCTCACCGCCACGGCGGCGGAAGCGGAAACGATTCGGCGAGACGGCCGGGACAGCTGGGAAGACCGGAAGGACCGGGAAGACATGGCGAGACCCCCACACAGGTGAAACGATGAGCCGCCAGTCTTCTCAAACGATCCGTCACATGAGCCTCACGGAACGTCATTTCACTCGTTGGGGTGAGATTGACGTCCGGCACTGACCGGGATCTGCTACGGGAGCAACTCCCTTACGGCAGCCGCCAGTCCACCGGCTGCGCCCCCTGCCGCACCAGCAGCTCGTTGGCCCGGCTGAACGGCCGCGAGCCGAAGAAGCCGCGGTCGGCCGACATCGGGCTCGGGTGCACCGACTCCACCGTCGGGATGGTGCCCAGCAGCGGCCGCAGGTTGCGGGCGTCGCTGCCCCACAGGATCGCCACCATCGGACCGCCGCGCGCCACCAGCGCCCGGATCGCCTGCTCGGTGACCGCCTCCCAGCCCTTGCCCTTGTGGGCCCGGGGGTTGCGCGGCTGGGTGGTCAGCGCCCGGTTCAGCAGCAGGACGCCCTGCTGCGTCCAGGGCGTGAGGTCGCCGTTGGACGGCTGCGGCAGGCCGAGGTCGGTGCCGTACTCCCGGAAGATGTTGATCAGGCTCGGCGGGATCGGCCGGACGTCCGGTGCAACCGAGAAGCTCAGGCCGACGGCGTGGCCGGGCGTCGGGTACGGGTCCTGCCCGACGATCAGTACCCGGACGTCGGCGATCGGCTGCTGGAACGCCCGCAGCACGTTCGGCCCGGACGGCAGGTAGGTGCGGCCCGCCGCGATCTCGGCGCGGAGGAAGTCGCCCATCGCGGCGATCTGCCCGGCGACGGGTTCAAGTGCGGTGGCCCAGCCGGGCTCGACGATCTCATTCAGTGGACGCGGTGCCATGGTCGTCACCCTATCGGCCGATACCGACAGGGCGTCACCACGGAGGGTCACCGCGAACGATCACCGGGAGCAGCCACCGGGCCGCCCACCGCCTCGCCGACCGCCGCGCCCGGTCACCCCACCGGCCGCCCCCGCAGCACCACCGTGCGCGGGTCCGCGAGCACCCGGACGTCCGCCCGCGGGTCCTCCTCGTAGACCACGAAGTCCGCCGGAGCGCCCTCCTCCAGCCCCGGCCGCCCGAGCCACTCCCGTGCGCCCCAGCTCGCCGCCGACAGCGCCTCGGCCGGGCTCAGCCCCGCCTTCACCAGCTCCGCCACCTCGTCCGCGACCAGCCCGTGGGCGAGCGAACCGCCCGCGTCGGTGCCGACGAACACCGGGATGCCCGCGTCGTGCGCGGCGCCCACGGTGTCGTAGCGGCGCTCGTGCAGCCGCCGCATGTGCGCCGACCAGGCCGGGAACTTGGCCTCCCCGCCCGCCGCCAGCTGCGGGAAGGTGGCGATGTTGACCAGGGTCGGCACGATGGCCACCCCGCGCTCGGCGAAGGCCGGGATCAGCTCCTCGGTCAGCCCGGTGGCGTGCTCGACGCAGTCGATCCCGGCCGCCAGCAGGTCCGGCAGCGACTCCGCCGCGAAGCAGTGCGCGGTGACCCGCGCGCCCTCCTCGTGCGCCGCCGCGATCGCCTCGGCCAGCGCGTCGCCCGGCCAGCAGGCGGCGAGGTCGCCGCGCTCGCGGTCGATCCAGTCGCCGACCAGCTTCACCCAGCCGTCGCCCCGCCGGGCCTCGGCCCGCACGTAGGCGGCGAGGTCCCCGGGCTCGATCTCGTGGGCGTAGTTGCGGATGTAGCGGCGGGTGCGGGCGATGTGCCGGCCGGCCCGGATGATCCGGGGCAGGTCCTCGCGCCCGTCGATCCAGCGGGTGTCGGCGGCCGAGCCGGCGTCGCGGATCAGCAGGGTGCCCGCGTCACGGTCGGTGAGCGCCTGCTTCTCGCTGGTCTCGGCGTCCACGGCGCCGTGCGCGTCCAGGCCGACGTGGCAGTGCGCGTCCACCAGGCCGGGCAGCACCCAGCCCGTCACCGTCCGGACGTCCCCGGCGGTCGGCGGGCGGGTGAAGCTCACCCGCCCGTCCACCACCCAGAGTTCGTCCCGGACCTCCTCCGGACCGACCAGCACCCGGCCCCGGACGTGCAGCACCGCACCTTCAGTCATGGCCGCACTCTACCGACGGGCGCGTTCCCTGCCACCGGCACGCATGCGGCAGACTCGTTGCCGCACCCACCACCCGCCCCGTGAAAGGCCGTGAAGCCGTGAGAGAGCGCAGCGAGCGAACCGTCAAGAGGAGCGCGTGGGCGAACGCCCTCGCCGAGCGAAGCGAGGCGGGCGCGTGAGTTCCTTCCTCGACCTCCCCCCGCTCAGCGCCGCCGGGTTCGCGGCGATCGAGGACCAGGTCGCCGCGCTGCTGCACACCGGGGCCGACGTCATCGTCACCCAGGGCGAGGCCCTGCTGCCGCTGGAGGCCGCGATCCGCGGCGCCGCGCACCCCGGCTCCACCGCGCTCAACATCGTCACCGGCCCGTACGGCCAGACCTTCGGCAACTGGTTGCGCTCCTGCGGGACGACGGTGGTCGACCTCGCGGTGCCCTTCGACAGCGCGGTGAGCCCCGAGCAGGTCGGCGAGGCGCTGGAGAGCCACCCGGAGATCGACTTCGTCTCCCTGGTGCACGCCGAGGCCGCCACCGGCAACACCAACCCGGTCGCCGGGATCGCCTCCGTGGTCCGTGCGCACGGCGCCCTGCTGATGCTCGACGCGGTCGCCTCGGTCGCCGCCGAGCCGCTGCTCACCGACGAGTGGGGCATCGACCTGTGCGTGATCGGCGGCCAGAAGGCGATGGGCGGCCCGGCCGGGGTCTCCGCCGTCTCCGTCTCCGAGCGCGCCTGGGAGCGGATCGCCGCCAACCCGGCCGCCCCGCGCCGCTCCTACCTGTCCCTGCTGGACTGGAAGGAGCGCTGGACGGACGCCGGCCGCACCGTACTGCCGCACGCCCCGGCCCAGTTGGAGATGCTCGCGCTCGGCGCCTGCCTGGACCGGATCGCCGCCGACGGCCTGCCCACCGTGATCGCCCGGCACCGCGCCGCCTCGGCCGCCACCCGGGCCGGCGCCCGCGCCCTCGGCACGCTCAGCCCCTACGTCCACCAGGACGCCGCCGCGGCTCCGGTCGCCACCACCCTGCGCACCCCGGCCGGGGTGCACGCCGCCGAGCTCGCCGCCGCCCTCGACCCGGCGCTGCCCGTCCAGCCCGGCGGCGGGGCGCTGGCGGCCTCCATGCTCCGCGTCAACCACTACGGCACGGCGGCCTCGCTGGACACCGTCCGGGCCTGCCTGACCGCCCTCGCCACGGCCACCGGGGGCGACGCCGACGCGGCGCTGGAGGCGGCCGGGGCGGCGTGGAAGGCCGCCGCCTAGGAAACGCCGAACGGCCCCCGGATCGCTTCGGGGGCCGTTCTCCCGGCTGCGCTCAGTGCCCGCCCGCGTCCACCACCTCGACGCCCCGGATGTTCCGCTCGATCTCCTCCGCCGGCAGCGCGACGGACAGCGCCCAGTAGTAGATGAGCAGCGAGAACACCACCACGACCCCGATGTCCCACCACAGCGGCAGGTTCCCCTGGGCGCCCACGCCGAAGGTGCCCTGCCAGGAGACGATCCCCATCCCGACCAGGTAGACCGGCAGCCACTGCCCGGCCTTGAAGTCCATCCGCGGCGCGTTCGGCACCCCCTTCGAGGCGGCGTACGCCGAGTACCCGCCGAGCAGCGCGTACCCGATCAGGATCGCCAGCCCGAGGCGCCACAGGGTGTCCCAGCCGGACCAGTAGATGACCAGGCTCGCCACCGCGAAGGCGATCGGCGAGATGACCGTGCCGGCCGGCAGGTGGTACGAGCGCTCCATCCCGGGCAGCCGCTTGCGCAGCACCCCGAAGGCCAGCGGCGCGCCCGCGTACATCAGCACCACCGCCGAGGTGATGAAGCCGACCAGCTTCTGCCAGCTCGGGAACGGCAGGAAGCAGACCACCCCGGCGACCCAGGCGATCAGCAGCCCGAGCCAGGGCACCGAGTTGCGGTCGGTGTACTGCAGGGCCTGCGGCGCGTAGCCGTTGCGGCTGAGGCCGTAGGTGACCCGGGAGCTGGAGGTGATGTAGACCAGCCCGGTGCCCGCGGGCGAGATCACCGCGTCGATGAACAGGATCGTCGCCAGCCAGCCGAGGCCGATCAGCGTGGCGAGGCCCGCGAACGGGCCGCTGATCCCCGGGTAGTCGAGCTTGGCCCAGCCCCCGGCGAAGGTCTCCGGCGGCAGGGCGCCGATGAACACCACCTGGAGCAGCACGTAGATGATCGTGCCGATCACCACCGACCCGAGGACGGCCCGGGGGATGTCCCGGCGGGGGTTGCGGCTCTCCCCCGCCCACTGGATGGCCTGCTCGAAGCCGAGCAGCGCGAAGATCACGCCGCTGGTGCTGATCGCGGCGAGCACGCCCTTGGCGCCGTCCGGGGCGAAGCCGTGCACGGTGAAGTTGGAGCCGTGGAAGTCCTGGATGCCGAGCGCGAAGATCGCCAGGATCGGGATCGCGACCTTCCACACGGTGGCCACGCTGTTGGTGTGGGCGAGGAGCCGGACGCCGAGGAAGTTGATCGCGACGAACACGCCCATCAGCACGGCCGCGACCAGGAAGCCCGTCCCGGTCAGCGTCAGGTCCTTGTTGAGGAAGCCGTCCGCCCAGGTCCAGTGCCGGGCGTAGTTGATCATCGCCTGGACCTCGATCGGCGCGATGGTCGCGGCCTGGAGCCAGGTGAACCAGCCGAAGGACATCCCGGCGAAGCCGCCGAAGGCGTAGTGGGGGTAGCGGGCCGTGCCGCCGGCGACCGGGAACAGTCCGCCCAGCTCGGCATGGATCAGCGCCAGCAGGACGATCGCCACCGCGCCGATGCCCCAGGACAGCAGCGCGGCGGGCCCGGCCGCCACCGCCGCCTTCTGCGCCCCGAACAGCCAGCCGGAGCCGATGATCGCGCCGACCGAGGCGAAGAGCAGCCCGGCGACGCCGACCTCGCGCTTCAGCCCGCCGTGCCCCGTGGGGGGCGATGCCGTCGTCTTGGAATGGGCCATGGCGCCACGCCTCTCACCTCGGGGAATCCCCCCGACAGTGCCGCAGCGGCATCCGCACCCACCGAGAAACGCGCCGCGCCCCACGCCCCCTCACCCGAACGGCCGGAGCGGACGGCACCTGGCCGCCGGTCGGCGCGGCACCATCCGCCCGGCCCGGCCCCGCCCCAACGGTTTTCGGTCACTCCCCCCGACACAGTTCCCCGGGCGTTCATCCGACCGGCACGCGGAACTCACCGGGGACCGGCAGGCTCCGCCCAGAGCCGAAGTTGGCTAGACAACTTACCGCCGAGGAGGAGACCGTGACCGAGCTGCCGCCGTACTGGCTGCGCGACAACTGCCCCTGCGCCGACTGCCGGGACCCGCGCAACGGCCAGAAGCTGTTCCAGATCGACGACCTCCCGCCGGACCTCGCGATCGCCGCGAGCACGGAGACCGACGGCCACCTGGAGGTGCTCTGGTCCGACGGCCACCGCTCCCGCTACCCGCTCGCCTGGCTGGCCGAGCCGGCGGGCGGCGACGGTCGCACCGAGCAGGACAAGCGGCTCTGGACGGCCGCCGACTTCGCCCACGGCATCCCCGAGGCCGACTGGGAGGCCTACCTCACCGACCCCGCCGAGCAGGCCGCCGTCCTCGCCGCCGTCCGGCGCAGCGGCTTCGCGGTGCTGCGCGGGGTGCCCACCGTGGAGCGGCAGGTGCTGCGGGTGGCCGAGAGCTTCGGCTACGTGCGGGTCACCAACTACGGCGAGCTGTTCGACGTCCGGGTCGAGCCGGACCCCAACAACCTCGCGTTCACGAACAGGACGATCGCCCCGCACACCGACAACCCGTACCGCGACCCGGTGCCGACCCTCCAGCTGCTGCACTGCCTGGAGAACTCGGCGACCGGCGGCGACTCCGGCCTGGTGGACGGCTTCCAGGCAGCCGCGATCCTCCGGGACGAGGCCCCCGAGGACTTCGCGACGCTCACCCGCACCCCCGTCCCCTTCGTCTTCCGCGACCGCCGCACCGAACTGCGCGCCGACCGCCCGCTGATCGACGTGGACCCGCTGGGCCGGATCCGCGAGGTCCGGTTCAACAACCGCTCGATCGGCACGCTCCGCGGCGACGACCGGGAAGCCTTCTACGCCGCCTACCGCCGGTTCGCCGCGATCACCCTGCGCCCCGAGCTCCAGCTGACCTTCCGGCTCGGCCCGGGCGACTGCCTGGTCTTCGACAACACCCGCCTGCTGCACGCCCGTACGGCCTTCCAGCAGGACGGCCACCGGCACCTCCAGGGCTGCTACGCGGACCTGGACTCCCTGCACAGCACCCTCGCCGTGCTGCACCGCCGCACCGCCGCCCTGGACGAACTGGCCGGGCTGTTCGCGGGCGAGGGCGCCGGGGAGTACCTGGGCGAGGCCGTCACCATGGCCGAGCACATGCTCCAGGCCGCGGCCGCCGCCGAGGCCGCCGGGGCCCCCGGCCACCTGGTCGCCGCGGCCCTGCTGCACGACGTCGGACACTTCTTTGATGAGCACGGCCACGGCCCGCTGCACGGACGAGATCTGATGGAAGGTCAGGACAACCGGCACAGCCACACCGGCGCCGACCGGTTGGCCGCCTGGTTCGGCCCGGAGGTCACCGAGCCGGTCCGGCTGCACGTGGCCGCCAAGCGCTACCTGTGCGCGGTCGAGCCCGGCTACCGCGCCCGGCTCTCCGAGGCCTCCGAGTACACCCTCACCGTCCAGGGCGGCCCGATGGACGCCGAGGAGGCCGCCGCCTTCGCCGAACTCCCGGGCGCCGTCCACGCGGTGGCCGTGCGCCGGTGGGACGAGCAGGCGAAGGAGCCGGGCCTGCGGACGCCGGACTTCGAGCACTACCGCCCGCTGCTCGCCTCGCTCATGCGGTAGGACGCGCAGGACGCGCAGGACACGTAGGACGCGCAGGAACCCCGAACGACGCCCGGGAGCTCAGTCCAGCTCCCGGGCGTGCCGCGAAAGCGCCGACGTGGCCAGCGAGTTGTGCACGCTGAACGCCACCGTGCCGGGCAGGTAGCGGTCCTGGGACCACTCCACCGGCGTGCCGGTCGGGTCGGTGGTGCGCCGCCGCTCGCGCAGCAGCGGGCCGCCCCGGCGGCAGCCGAGCAGTCGGGCGTCCTCGGCGTTGGCCGCGACGATGTCGATGGTGTGGTCGGCGTCGGTGAACAGGATGCCGTGCTCGCGCAGCACCTCGGTGTGCGAGACGACGTCCGGCGGCAGCTCGGCGACGATCTCGCCGACCCGCGGCGGGTAGATCGTCCGCTCGACCATCACCGGGGTGCCGGACAGCGTCCGCAGCCGGACCGTGACGTACACCTCGGCGCCGGGCTCCAGCCGCAGTTGCTCGCGCTCGGCCGCGTCGGCCGGTCGGCGCACCAGGGAGTCCAGGATGCCGCCGGGCTCCTCGCCCATCGAGTACGCCCAGTGCGTGAAGCTGAGCAGTTCCGAGAAGCTCTGCACCCGGGCGCCGCCGAGCACCACCCGTCGGGTGCCGCGGCGGGAGGTGACCAGCCCGTCGGAGCGCAGCACGGCGAGCGCCTGGCGGACGGTGCCGCGGGAGACCCCGTACTGCTCGGCCAGCGCGCCCTCGGCGGGCAGCCGGCCGGCCTCGCCGTACGCGCCGGTGGTGATGGCCTCGCGCAGATCTGCGGCCACCTTGCGGTACAGGGCTCCGGCCGTGCGCTCGACTGGGCGCCCGGGCTCTACTGCCACGTCACTCAATTGACCCTCCAGGGGCGGTGTCCAGCGCAGCCGTACCGGCACGGACAGCCCGACCTTATCCCGCTGCGCCGTTCGAGCATCGCACCGAACGGATCACGCACCGATGGCCGGATTCCACCGTTCCCGCAGCCGACCCCGGTTCTGGGCCGTCCGTTCACCTTCCCGTCACCGAACTTCGGGTTACTTACCTCCGTCAGCGAAGTTGGCTAGTCAACTCGGACGGTTCCGAACGGATACCGGACGAACGCGGCAAGGAACCCCGACGGATCTCCCGACGGGCCACCGACGGATCCGCGCCCCGGCCACTCGCACGATCGATCCCCCGATCAGATCGGACACCACTCCCGTGCAGCACCCCCTTCGCAGTACACCCGATCAGGAGACTGACCCGTGTCCGTGCACCGTGCCCGCTCCGCCGCCTTCGCGGCCGTCCTGACCGCCGCCGCGCTGTCCCTCACCGCCTGCGGTTCCGCCGGCTCCTCCACCGCGAAGTCCGGCAGCGACGCCGCGGGCGGCAAGAGCGCCAAGACCGCCACCTCGGCCGCCGACTTCGGCGGCATGGACGCCCTGGTCGCCGCCGCCAAGAAGGAAGGCAAGCTGCACGTCATCACGCTGCCGCGCGACTGGGCGAACTACGGCAAGCTGATGGACGGCTTCAAGGCGAAGTACGGCATCGACATCGAGGACGAGAACCCGGACGGCTCCAGCCAGGACGAGATCAACGCGATCACGTCCCGTAAGGGCCAGGACCGCGCCCCCGACGTGGTCGACCTGGGCGCCGCGTTCGCCACCTCCGGCGGCAAGCAGGGCCTGTTCGCCCCCTACAAGGTCGCCGACTTCGACAAGATCCCGGCCTCCATGAAGGACGCCAACGGTCTGAGCTACAACGACTACGGCGGCTACGTCTCGATCGCCTGCGACGCCAAGAAGGTGTCGGCCTGCCCGAAGACCTTCGCCGACCTGCTCAAGCCCGAGTACAAGGGCATGGTCGCGCTCAACGGCAACCCGACCAAGGCGAACGCCGCGTACAGCGCCGTCATGGCCGCCGCCCTGGCCAACGGCGGTTCGCTGGACAACATCCAGCCCGGCATCGACTTCTTCGGCAAGCTCAAGCAGGCCGGGAACTTCAACCCGGTCGAGGTCACCCCGGCGACCATCGAGAAGGGCGAGACCCCGATCAGCGTCGACTGGTCCTACCTGAACGCCGGCTACACCGACAAGTTCAAGGACAAGGGCATCGACTGGCAGGTCAGCATCCCGTCCGACGGCATCTACGCCGGCTTCTACAACCAGGCCATCAACAAGGACGCGCCGCACCCGGCCGCCGCCCGCCTGTGGGAGGAGTACCTCTACAGCGCGGAGGGCCAGAACGGCTACCTGGGCGGCTACGCCACCCCGGCCCTGTTCGACGCCATGAAGGCCGCGGGCACCCTGGACGCGGCCGCCGCCGCCAAGCTCCCGGCCATCGAGAAGCCCTTCACCACCTTCCCGACCGACGACCAGACCACCGCGGCCAAGAAGGTCGTGACGGAGAACTGGGCCAAGGCGATCTCGGGCTGATCTGACTGATGACTACGGCTCCCACCCCGGTGCCGGCCAGCGCCTCCGCCGCCCAGAGCGGCGGGGGCGCCCCCGGCCCCGTCTCCCCCGCCCCGGCCCCGGTCACCGCCACCACGGTGCACACCGAGGCCCCCCGCCCGGCCGCGCGCCGGGCCCGCGGCAGCCGCGCCTGGCTCGCCGCCCTCCCCCTGATCCTCTTCTTCGCGATCGGCTTCGGCCTGCCCGCCGTCGCGATCGTCATCGGCGCCTTCACCACCTCCTCGGACGCCCCCGACGGCGGCGGCGCCTTCACCCTCGACAACCTCACCGGCTCGCTCCAGGGCGCCTACTGGACGGCCCTGTGGGGCAGCGTGAAGCTCTCCCTGCTGACCGCGCTGATCGCCACCGTGGTCGGCCTGCCGCTGGCCCAGGCCGTGGCGACCTCCCGGTTCCGCGCCTTCCGCGAGGCCGTGATGTCCGCCTCCGGCGTGCTCGCCAACTTCGGCGGCGTCCCGCTGGCCTTCATGTTCGTCGCCACCCTCGGCAACTCCGGCGAGGTCACCAGGAAGCTCGGCCTGACCGCGCACGGCTGGAACCTCTACACCTTCTCCGGCCTGTCCGTGGTCTACCTGTACTTCCTGGTGCCGCTGATGGTCATCACCATCACCCCGGCCCTGGAGGGCCTCAAGGTCCAGTGGCGCGAGGCCGCGTACAACAACGGCGCCACCGGCCTGCAGTACTGGCGGCACGTGGCGCTGCCCGTCCTGCTGCCCTCGCTGCTCGGCGGCTTCGTGCTGCTGTTCGGCGCCTCCTTCGCCGCGTACGCCACCGCCGAGGCCATGGTGGGCAGTTCGGTGCCGCTGATCTCGATGCAGATCGGCGACGCGCTGTCCGGCAACGTCCTGGTCGGCCAGGGCAACCTCGCCCTCGCCCTCGGCCTCGACATGATCGTGGTCGCCTGCCTGGTGATGGCCGTGTACCTGCCCCTTCAGCGCCGGAGTGCCAAGTGGCTCGCCTGATCAATCGCATCCGTTTCGGCCGCGGCCTGGTCCTGCTGCTCTGCGGGATCTACTTCGCGGTGCCGCTGGTCTCGTCGGTGGTCTTCAGCGTCGACGACCACAAGAACGGCACCACCTTCCGCGCCTACACCGAGCTGCTGAACGCCCCCGGCTTCACCGACAGCCTGGTGCTCAGCCTCGAACTGGCCGTCGTCACCGTGGCGGTGCTGCTGCTCCTGCTCGTCCCCGCGGTGCTCGCCGCCCGGCTCGGCGCGCCGAAGCTGCGCCCGGTCATCGAGGTCATGTGCTCGATGCCGCTGGTCGTCCCGGTGGTGGCCCTCACCACCGGCATCATCGGCGTGCTGCGCTGGGGCCCGGACTACCTCCAGGACACCCCGTTCTTCCAGACCATGGTGGCCATCCAGAACCCGGACTTCCCGATCGTCCTGGTCATCGCCTACGTGCTGATGGCCCTGCCGTTCGCCTACCGGGCCATCGACGCCGGACTGCGCGGCGTGGACGTGGTCACCCTGGTCGAGGCCGCCCGCAACTGCGGCGCCGGCTGGCTGCGCGCGGTGTTCACCGTCGTCCTGCCGAACCTGCGCAGCGCGCTGCTGAACGGCGCCGTGCTCACCGTCGCCCTGGTGCTCGGCGAGTTCACCACCGCCTCCATCCTCGGCTTCGGCCCCTTCTCGGTGTGGATCAACTCCAACGGCAAGAGCGACGGCCAGATGTCCGTCGCGGTGTCGATGCTCAGCCTGCTGATCGTCTGGCTCGTCCTGCTGCTGATGTCCGCCGTCGGCCGCGGCCGCAAGGCCGCCCGGTCCTGAACCACCCCCCGTTCTCCAGGAGTTACCAGCCATGACCACGGCCACCGCCACCGCCTCCCGGGCCGCGACCGCCGCCGGCGGCGCCACCGTCGAGTTCCGCTCGCTGCGCCGCGCGTTCGGCGCCACCACCGCCCTCGACGGTCTGGACCTGACCGTCCGGCCCGGTGAACTGCTCGCCCTGCTCGGCCCGTCCGGCTGCGGCAAGACCACCGCGCTGCGCATCCTGGCCGGCTTCGAGCAGCACGACTCCGGCGAGGTGCTGGTCGACGGACAGGACATCACCTCGATCCCCGCCCACAAGCGCGACGCGGGCATGGTGTTCCAGTCGTACAGCCTCTTCCCGCACCTGACCGCGCTGGACAACGTCGCCTTCGGGCTGCGGATGCGCGGCACCGGCAAGGCCGAGCGCCGCAAGCGCGCCCAGGAGCTGCTGGAACTGGTCGGCCTGCCGCACCGCGCCGAGCACTACCCGCACCAGATGTCCGGCGGCCAGCAGCAGCGCATCGCGCTCGCCCGCGCGCTCGCCCTCCAGCCGCGCGTGCTGCTGCTGGACGAGCCGCTGTCCGCGCTGGACGCCAAGGTCCGCCTCCAGCTGCGCGAGGAGATCCGCCGCCTCCAGCAGGAGCTGGGCATCACCACCCTGTTCGTCACCCACGACCAGGAGGAGGCGCTGTCCATGGCCGACCGGGTCGCCGTGCTGCGGGCCGGGAAGCTGGAGCAGTGCGCCACCCCGTCCGAGCTGTACGGCCGGCCGGCCACCCCCTTCGTCGCCGAGTTCGTCGGCACCATGAGCCGCATCCCGTGCACCCGCACCCCGGACGGCGTCGAGGTGCTCGGCCGCCGGCACGCGGTCGACGGCACGGCGCCCGCCGACGGCGAACTCCAGGTGCTGGTCCGCCCGGAGAACGTCGTCCTCACCCCGTCCGCGACCGGCCCGGCCCAGGTGGTCACCGCGTCCTTCCTGGGCGCCGTCACCCGGCTCACCGTCCGCCTCGACGACGGCACCGAGGTCAAGGCCGACCTGCCCACCGAGGCCGCCGCCGCCCTCCCGGCCGGCGCGCGCGCCGAGCTCACCCTGCCGGAGCGCCCGGTACTGGTGGACCGCCGCACCGCCTGAGCGGCCCGTCTGGGATCCTCGTTACCGCCTCTGCACCCTCAGAAGAACCACCGAAGGTACCGCCATGCCTGAAACCGTCCCGCCCGTTCCCACTCCCTCCGCCCCCGTCCCCCTCCCCGCCGCCGTCCTCTTCGACATGGACGGCACCCTGGTCGACACCGAGCAGCTGTGGTGGAAGGCCGCCGCCGAACTCGCCGAGGAGCTGGACCACCCGCTCACCGACCAGGACGCCCCCGAGGTGCTCGGCCAGGCCGTCGAGCACACCGCCGCCCACCTGCACAGGGTCAGCGGCACCAGCCGTCCCGAGGCCGAGCTCGCCACGGTGCTCGGCGAGTCCTTCGCCGCCAAGGTCGCCGCCGAGACGGTGCCCCGCCCCGGCGCGCTCGCCCTGCTGGCGGCCCTGCGCGACGCACAGGTGCCCACCGCGCTGGTCTCCGCCTCCCCGCGCCTGGTGGTGGACCTCGTCCTGTCCTCCATCGGCCGCGACTGGTTCGCCGTCACCATGGCCGCCGAGGACACCCCCCGCACCAAGCCCGCGCCGGACCCGTACCTGGCCGCCGCCGAGCGGCTCGGCCTCGACCCGGCCACCTGCGTCGCCGTCGAGGACACCCCCACCGGGGTCACCTCCGCCGCCGCGGCCGGCTGCGCGGTGCTCGCCGTCCCCTCCAGCGCCGTCCCGATGCCCGACGGCCGGCGGATCACCCTGCTGGACAGCCTGGAGCGCGCCGACCTGGCCCTGCTGGGGAAGCTCTCCACCGCCCCGGCCGTTTGACAGCGACATGCCCTACGTCCTGCTCGCCCTCGCCATCCTGAGCGAGGTCTGCGCCACCAGCTGCCTCAAACTCACCGAGGGCTTCACCCGCCTCTGGCCCAGCCTCGGCGTCGGGGTCGGCTACGCGCTGTCCTTCTACCTCCTCGGCCGCGCCCTCAAGCACATCCCGGTCTCCGTCGCCTACGCCGTCTGGTCGGGCGCCGGAACGGCCGCGGTCGCCGGAATCGGCGTGGTCGCCTTCGGCGAATCACTGGGCAAGGTGCAGATCCTCGGCATCGCCCTGATCATCGTCGGAGTCGTCGTCCTCAACCTCAAGGGCGGCCACTGACCACCCCCGGCCCGGGGGGGGGGGCCCCCCCCGCGGGCCGCCCCCCCCCCCCCCCCCGGGACACCAGGGTGACTTTGTGCGCGACAAATCAAATAAAAAAAACAGTGACTGGTAGTTAAAAGT
>NZ_JBHYGR010000041.1:42331-57476 GCF_042738155.1 Kitasatospora sp. NPDC059088
ATCCCCCTTTACATGGTCGGACTCGTCTCCCTCAACCTCACGGGGGGCCAATCACCCCCCCCGGCCCGGGCCGGCGCGCCGCCTGTCCAGGCGCCCGGCCCCGGCCCGTCGGCTCAGCCTTGGAACGGTGGCGCGCGAATGAGCAAGAGCCTCACTGATGCAGTGATGGAACGTCTGGCCGACATCAAGTGGACCAACTTGGAGGGCCACAACGCGCATGTGGCCTCCCGTGCCCGGTTGATGGTCGAGTACCTTCGCCGGGCCTCACTCTGGGCCGAGGTGCTGGGCGGTCCGCCGAAGTGGCCCATCTTCGACATCGCCGGGGCTCTCGCCCCGGACGTGCAGGTGGACGCCGAACTGGCCGAGCGGCTGGAGGAGTTCCTCCTGGCGAACGTCGGCGGCATCGAGACCGAGAACGCCTGCCACGCCGCCGTACGGTGGGCAACCCTGCGGGACACGCCGGGCGTGCGGCTGCCCGACCTTCCGGATCCGTTCGAGCCCCTCCTCCTCGTCTACGAGCGAGGCGGGGAGGTCATCGCCGACGAGAGCCGGGCCTTCAACTTCGGCGGCCGAGCCGTACGGATCAAGCCTTGGCGCGAGCACCTCTCCACGGAGCCTGCGACCGCCCTCGACCCCGCCACCCTGGACGGCCTGGACGACGCGTACCACCAGGACCGTGCCCGCCGCGGGTCCCCGAGCGCACCGAACTGAGAACGCGCCTGTCGTCGTCGCCCCACGACATGGCCCCCGCCCGAGGGGCGGAAGGATCCGGGCGTAGCGTTCCACCCCGGCGCATCGAGGAGCGGGGGTAGCAGTGGCGGGGAAGAGGACGAGACGCGGGACGGTCGCGCTGGCGGGTGCGCTGGTGGCGGCGGTGCCGGTCGGGACGTTCGGGCTGGTGGCGGTGAGTACGTACATCGGTTTCGGTACGGCGTCGCTGCTCGGGTTGGTGGTCGGGGTGGCCTGGGTCGTGGGCGTGGTCCGGCTGCTCGGGGCGGCGTTGGGCTGCTGGATGGCGGCGTTCGGCGCGGTCCTGTGGCTCCTCGCGCTGGGGTCGGTGGCGTCGGCCCGGGATTCGGTGATCCTGAGCACGTCGGGGGTGACCGCCACCGCCCGCGTCACGGCGGTGCACGACCGCCCGCAGGGCAAGCAGCCGAGCTCGTCGTACGAGGTCGCCGACGAGAACGGCGTACCGATCCCGAACGGCATGGTGTCCGCGGGCCTGCACTCGCACGCGGTCGGCGACCGGCTCACCGTCCGCTACGACCCCAGGGGTGTCGCGGAGGCACGCCTCCCGGAGAACGTCGACTTCCTCAGGGACGGGGCCGTCGCCCTCGGCCTCAACGCCGTCCTGCTGGCGGGCACGGCCGGTCTCGGGGTGTCGGTGGTCCGCAACGGCCGCCCGCGCCGGGTGCCGTACCGGCGCGGGCTCGTCATCGGCGGCAGCCCGCGGGACGGGCGGTGAGCTACTCCCGCACCACCCGGGCCCGCAGGTAGTTGCGCCGTCCGAAGTTGGGCTCGTCGACCGCCGTGAGGTCCTCGACCTGGAACCGGTACAGCGCCGCCGCGCCGCCCCCGGTGAGGTACTGCCGCCGGACCTCCTCGTCCTGGGCGAAGGCCGGGTACCGCCCCTGGTAGGCCGCCAGGGCGGCTTCCGCCTGGTGCCCCCAGGCCTCGCCCGCGCTGCCGGTCAGCTGGAGTCCGCGCAGTTGCTCGCCGAAGGCGGGCGGCGGCAGGAAGACGGTGGCGGCGGCCCGGGCCTCCTCGGCGAGGTGGTGGCTGTGCCGGGTGGAGCGCTCGCTGACGAAGTAGAGGACGAGGTCCTCGTCGTAGGCGAAGAAGGCGAGGTTGGCGTGCGGTCCGTGCTCGTGGCCGGCGGTGGCGAGGGTGAGCACCATGGCCTCGGCGAGCAGTCCTTCGACGCCCTTGTGCAGCAGGTCGCCCGGCCAGTCCCCCTGCGTGACGTCGAGTCGGTACGGCATTCGGCACTCCCTCCGCTGGCGCCCGGTGCCTTCGCGCCCCGAGCACGACTGAGCCGGGCGGGCGCCCCCGTCAGGGGCCGCACGCCCGGCTCACATGCTCCACCCGCCGTCCGAAACCGGACAAGGGGCGGGCCGCTCACGAAATGGGTTCTACGGGTTCTACTGCGCGCGGTGCGAGGCGTACCCGCGGGTCACCACCGGCACCGTGCCGGGGCCGAGGAGGGGGCGCAGCGCGCCCGACCGCATCCTGTCGACGAGCGGTCCGCAGCGTCCGGCCAGCGGGGCCAGCACCAGCGCGACCAGGGTGCCGACGAGGGCGCCGACCGCCACGTCGTGGGGGTAGTGCACGCCGACCCAGACCCGGGAGGCGGCCATCAGGGCCGCGAAGACGGTGGCGACGACGCCGAGCCGGCGGCTGACGAACCAGAGCGAGATCGCGGCGGCGAAGGCGATCACCGAGTGGTTGCTGGGGAAGGACCAGTCCCCGGCGGCGGGGCAGGTCTCCAGCGAGACGCTGCCCTTGATCTGCGCGCACGGCCGGAGTTCCTCGACCATGCCCTTGAGCACGGAGTTGAGGCCGTACGCGACGACCACGATCACCGGGGAGGCGAGCACCTTGGCCATCACCGCGGAGTCGGCGCCGCGCGCCCGCCACCAGGCGTACAGCATGAACAGGGCGAACAGGCCGAGGCCGATCGCGGACCAGACCTTGATCACGTCGTCCAGCCAGGTCGGGGCGGACTGCGCCCACTTGTTCACCTGGGTGTAGAGGCCGCCGTCGATGCCACTGCCGTCGTACACGGCGAGAGCCCGAGAGGACATCACACGTCACCTCCGTGACGGCGCGCCTTACGGGCGCGGAACAGTTCGAGAACAATGGGGAGCACGGAGAGAACTACTACCAGACCGATGATCGGCAGCAGATACTGGTCGATCCCGGGAATCGAGGACCCGAGCCCGTACCCGGCCAGCACCACGCCGACGGTCCAGACCGCACCGCCCGCGACCTGCCAGAAGGTGAACGAGCGGACCGGCACTTCGAGTACGCCGCAGAGCGGATTCAGCACCGTACGGACCACCGGGATGAACCGGGCCAGCACGATCGCCTTGCCGTGGCCGTACTTGGCCAGCAGTTCCTCGGCCCGCGCCGCGCCCTCCAGCAGGCTCTTGCGCTTGGTGCGGCTCAGCAGTGCCCGGCCGCCGCGCCGGCCGATCAGGTAGCCGACCTGGGCCCCGGCCAGCGCCCCGATCAGGGCGGCGGGGAGCACCTGCCACAGGTGCAGCTGCGGGCCCTTGGTGGCGCCGGGCACGCAGAGCAGGCCCGCGGTGAACAGCAGCGAGTCGCCGGGCAGGAAGAAGCCCACCAGCAGGCCGGTCTCGGCGAACAGCACCACGGCGATGCCGAACGCCCCGAAGGCGGCGAGCAACGAGGAGGCGTCCAGCGGGTTCACGGCGAGGTGGGTGCCCATCGCGAGGTGAACGGCCGGATCGGCGGGGAACTGGAGCAAGGCTGGCGGACCTCCCGTACGTTGGGGGGCGGTCGCCGCGACGCGCGGCGGACCCGCCCGGGACCGTCTACAGTGACGTAGACGGTCTACATGACTGTAGACGAAAGCTGGAGGAAGCGCCGCCATGTCCGACGTACCGTCCGCCCGCCGGCCCGCCGGGGAGCTGGAGTCCGAGGTGCTGGCCGCCCTGTGGTCGGCCCGGCAGCCGATGACCCCGCAGGACGTCCAGACGGCGCTCGGCGGGGACCTCGCCCGCACCACCATCGCGACGATCCTGGCCCGGCTGCACGACAAGGGGACGGTCGAACGCACCCGGGCCGGCCGCGCCTACGCCTACACCCCGACCGTCCAGGACACGGCGGGCCTCGCCGCCCGCCGGATGCACACCGAGCTCGGCCGCGAGGCCGACCGCTCCACCGTGCTCGCCCGCTTCGTCTCCGACCTCTCCGCCGAGGACGAGCAGCTGCTGCGCGCCCTGCTCGGCGACGGCAGCGACGTCGGGGTCGAGGCCGAGGTCGACGGCACCGCCGGCGCCGCCGGCGCCGGCGGCAGACCCGGACCGGTGAGCGGCCCCCGACCGACGGGCGGCCCCGGATCGGCGGGCGCCCCGTGATGATCGCCGTCTGGGCGCCGCTGCTGCTGCCCTTCCTGACCGTCCCGCTGGCCCGCCGGCTCGCCGAGTCGCTGCCGCCCCGGGCCGCCGCCTGGCTGCTGGCCGGCACCGCCACCGTCCTGGCCGGCGGCACCCTCTGCTCACTCGGACTGCTCGCCACCGCCGGCCTGCTCCAGCTGCCCCCGGTCGCCGCCCTCGGCCACCTCTCGCTGCCCTGGCTCACCGCCGCCGCGCCCAGCGCCCCGCTCGCCGCAGCGGTGGCCGGCCTCGCCCTGGCCGCGCTCGGCGCCCTCGCCGTACGGACGACCCGCCGCCGGTGCCTGGAACTGCGCACCGCCCGGGCCGCACTGCCCGCCCCGGGCGCCGCCTGCGCCCCCGGGCCGGGCGACGAGGCAGACGCCGCATCGCACACCGCGACGCGCGCTGAGACGGACGCCGACCAGCATCCGGACACGCGCCCCCGGCAAGCCCCGATGCGCTGGGCGCGCGCCCAGCGCGGACCCCAGGACCCCGCCCTGCACCCCGCCGGACGCCCCTCCCCGCGCCTCGCACGCCGCCCCGCCGGACGCCCCGCCCTGGCGGCCTGGCGGCAGGCCCTGGCCCGGCTCCGGCACCCCGCCGACCACCCGCTCACCGTGCTGGACGACGAGCGCGCCGACGCCTTCGCCCTCCCCGGCCGCCTGCGCCGCCCCGGCCGGACCGGCGAACCCGGCCGGATCGTGGTCACCTCCGGAATGCTGCGCGCCCTCAGCGGGCCCGAGCGCTCCGCCCTGCTCGCCCACGAGCGCGCCCACCTGACCGGCCGGCACCACGTCTTCCTCGCCCTCGCCGAGCACGCCGCCGACGTCCACCCGGCGCTCCGCCCACTGCGCGCGCCCCTCGGGTACCACCTGGAGCGCTGGGCCGACGAGGTGGCCGCCGCCCGGATCGGCGACCGTGCCGTGACCGCCCGCGCGGTCGGCCGGGCCGCCCTCGCCGCGAGCCGCTCGCCCTGGCCGGCCCGGCCCCGGCTGGTCGCCGCCGCCCACTCCGGCCCGGTCCCGCGACGGGTCGCGGCCCTCCTCCAGCCCCGCCCCTCCACCGCCCCGGCCACCCGGCTGCGGGCCGTCGCACTGGCGCTGGCCGCCTGCCTGGCCCTGACCACCGGCGCCACCCTGGAGGCCACCGCCGACCTCCACCACACCGTCGAGGCCGCCCAGCACGAACCCGGTACGGAGCGCTAGCCGCCCCCGGACGGGCGCTGCCGGCCGACCTCGAAAAGGCGCCGGACGGGCGCCGGAAGCGCTCCGAACGATCGCCGAACGGGCGCCGAACCATCGCCCGACCATCGCCGAACGGGCGCCGGACGATCGCCGAAAGGACACCGCAAGAGCACGGGAAGGGCGCCGAACGAACGCCCGCCGGGCGCCCCCCGCCGTTTCCGTACCGCCCGGTATGCGGACTTGGTGGACCCCGTCCCCACGCGCCCGTCGCACCCGTACTCTTTCGTCAGCGCGTCGACCCCGGCGCGTCCTCGAACGGCGGCGAGGAGCAACCCGAGTGCGGCAGACCGGACGGCAGTCCCGACGACCAGAGCGCCGCACCCCGCCGACCGCGGCGGAGCTGGCCAGGGTCCACGAACGCACCCTCGCCGACGCCGCCGCCCGCGAACTCGTCCTCCCCGAGAGCCCCGGGCCCGGTACGCCCGGCCGGCTCGAACCCCGCCCCGAGATCGGCGACTCCTGGGCGAGGCTGCGCCGCCTCGGCCTCGACCCCGACACCGGTGCCTCCACCGTCCTGCTCGGCCCCGCCGAGCTGGAGCAGCGCCGCCGGTCCAGCGGCCTCGACAACGTCATGCCGGTGCTGCGCGAGACCCTGTTGGAGCCGGTGGGCCAGGCACCGCTGATCCTCGCCATCGCCGACGCCGAGGGCCACGTGCTCTGGCAGGAGGGCGAACGCGGCCTGCGCCGCAGCGCCGACCGGATCGGCTTCGTCACCGGTGCCCGCTGGATCGAGGAGACCGTCGGCACCAACGGCATCGGAGTCGCGCTGCGCGCCCAGCGCCCGATGCACGTCCACTCCGCCGAGCACTACCTGCGCAGCCACCACACCTGGACCTGCGTGGCCGCCCCCGTGCACGACCCGACCACCGGCCGGCTGGTCGGCGCCATCAACCTCAGCGGCCCGGCCCACAACGTCCGCCCGTACCTGCTCCAGCTCACCGCCACCGCCGCCCGGCTCGCCGAGACCGAGCTGCGCGCCCACCGCCTGGAGGCGCTGAACCGGCTGCGCACCCTGGCCGCCCCGCTGCTCGCCCGGGTCGGCGGACCGGCCCTGGTGGTGGACGCGGCCGGCTGGACCGCCGCCTCGGCCGGGCTGCCGCCGCAGAGCCGGCTGCGCATCCCCAGCGAGGGCTGGGTCCCGGCCGCCGTGCACTGGGTGCCGGGGCTGGGCGAGTGCGTACTGGAACCGCTCGCGGACGGCTGGCTGGTGCGGCCCGTCCGCCCGACCGGGGCGGACGGCTCCGGCACGGTGACCGCCGAGCGCGCCGAGGGCGCCCGGCTCCGGCTCGACCTGCGGCGACCGGACCGCCCCGAGCTGTCCGTCCGGGGCGCGGCCGACAGCTGGTCGCACCCGGTCAGCCCGCGCCATGCCGAGCTCCTGCTGCTGCTCGCCACCGCCCGCGAGGGCAGTACGGCGGCCCAGTTGGCCGAGGCGCTGTTCGGCGACGCGGGGCGGACGGTGACGGTCCGCGCCGAACTGTCCCGGCTGCGCCGCTACCTGGGCGGCCTGCTGGCCCACCGGCCGTACCGCTTCGCCGACTCGGTGCTGGTCACGGTGGAGGGGCCGGCCGATCCGCTCGACCTGCTGCCCTCCTCCACGGCCCCCGCGGTACGGCGGCTGCGGGCGGAGCTGGTGGCGGGCCTGGTCCGGCTGCCCGGGGCCGCGGCACCCGTGCCGTCACCGCGCCACGGCGCGCGCCCGCCGGGCCCGGACGACGACCCGGGCGACGACCCCGACGCGCCGTACCCACCGACGGACAGCACCCCCACGAACCACCCGTCCACCGGCAGCGCCGTCACCAACACCCCACCCGCAAGTGGCAGTTGCGCCCCTCAGCCGCCCGCGAGCAGCGCGGCCAACTGGGCGTCGGTGGGCCCGCAGTCGCGCTCGGCCTCGGCCGAGACCAGCGCGTAGGTACGGTCCAGCCAGGCCTGCACCCGGGGCCTGGAGGCCTCCAGCAGGGCGCTGCCGTGCGGGGATTCGAGCGCCAGGTGCAGGGTCGAGCCGTGGCAGGGGCAGTACGCCGGCCACAGCTTGACGTCGCCCTGGCCGCTGATCCCCTGGAGGCCGTCGCGCAGCAGGTCGCGGGAGAACACCCAGTCCGCCTCGTCCGGACGCCCCAGGTGAAAGGTCAGCAGCACCTCGTAGGGCCGTACGGCGTCGAAGCGGAACCGGGTGCACACCTCGCCGACCACTTCGTCGCCCAGTGAGATCCGCAGCGTCAGCACCTCCTCCACCGACACCGGAGCGGCGGTGGAGCCACCCCCATCGCCGCCCGTGGGGGTGGCGGCGAGGGGGGCGCTGGAGGCTGCGGACAGCGGGTCGGGCGGCATGACGGTCTCTCCGGGAACGGCGCGGGATGCCATCAGCCTGCGTCACCCGCGACCGGGCGGGCAAGGGTTGCAAGGGGGTTGCAATAACCCCCGCCCGGGCCCGCCGACCCTTACCAGGAATATCAGACGGACCGTCAACTTCCGCTCATCGAACGGATGTCCGGAAAATGGAGGGATACTGTCCGTCGTCCGGCCACCCGCTGGTACGCTCTCCCCCTCCCGGCGCGGGCCCGCCCGCGAGGCCGGCCCGGAACGGCCGGACCGCTGCCCGGCGTGGTGCGTGGGAGAATACGGCGACGCGACGGCGGCTTCGGGGAGGGAGGGGTCCGGTGGCTGTGCGTGGGGAGACCACGCGGGACGTGCAGCACGAACCCGCACGGCAGGGTCGACACGGTCGGCCCCGCCCGTTCGGCGGCCGCTTCCGGCTGCCCACCCTGCGCTTCTCCGGTGCCGCGATGGCGATGTCCACCGTCGTCGGCATCAGCATCGCCACCACCCTCCTGCTGAACGAGCAGCAGGGCATCGGCCGTCGGGCCGGCGTCGCCCGGGTCGGCACCACCCCGCCGCCCAGCCCGAGCGGTACGGACCAGGCCGAGGCCGCCTCCGAGCGGACCACGGACACCCCTCCCCCGCCCTCCGGCCACCCGCACGCCCCGAAGCCCTCCGGCCACCCGTCGACGCACCCGTCCGGCCCGGCCAACGCCGCCGCCACGCCGCCGTCAGGGCTGCGGGCCGGAACGGCCGCCCCGGTCGCACCGCCGGCCGGCGGGCAGGCCTCCGCCGGGCACGACCCGCGCCCCTCGGCCGACACCCCGGCCGACGGCTCCTCCCCCTCCGCCCAGCCGCCCACGGCCGCCGACCCGTCCGCCCCGGCCCCCGGGCAGCCGGGCACCGGGCAGACGGCCCCCGGGCAGCCGGGCACCGGACGACCGGACGTCGGCGCAGCCGGTACGGGCGAGTCCCCGCACCCGCCCGCGCTCCAGCCGGCCAAGCCCGGCCGCCCGCTCCCGCCGCCGGCCGCCGTCGTCCCCGGAAACGCCGCCGGCACCGACGGCACTGGCGCCGCCGACGGCAGCACCGACGGCACCGCCCCGGACACCGACCAGGCCCTGACCGGCACCGGGCTGACCACCGCCCTCGGCCGCGACGGCCTCCGGCACGCGCTCGACCTCACCGTGACCGAACCGGTCACCGCACTGCAGGCCGAATTCCGGCTCGCCGCAGGCGAGTTGGCCCCCGGCACCGGAACCGTCTGGACCGACCTGCCGGGCGCCGTGGTGACCACCCAGCAGGAACGCGGCACCCTGGTCTACCGCTTCACCACCCCGCCCGGCACCGACGTCGAGCCCGGCCGCTACAGCTTCGTCGTACGCGGCACCCGCCCGGCCGTCCAGGCCGGTCCGGTGCGCAAGTCGGGCCCGCAGGAGGGCTGGAACGCCGCTGCCTTCGGCATCGACCGCCCCCGGGCGGTCGCCGCGCTCGGCGGCTTCGGCCCCTCGGCGCCGCAGGCCGACCAGCGGGCCGCCCAGCAGCCCACCCGGCAGCCCGCGCCGCAGGACGCCCAGCAGCCGGTGGGCCAGGTCCGCTGACCTCCCCCCCCGGCTGATCCACTGACCTCCCCTCGGCCGATCCGATCGTCCGACGATCGGCCAGCTCACCGGGCTCTTCCCCGCACCCCCGTTCGTTACTGTGTGCAGCACCCGGCCCGACGCCCCCAGCGGCCCCGGCCCGGGCCGTCGTTCCGCACCCGAGGAGGAGTCCTTGTCCACCGTCCTGACCCAAGGCGGCAACGCACCGCTGACCGCCGCGCGGGTGACCGTCGAGGTCACCGCGCCCAAGGCGCTGGACGTCTCCGGCCTGCTGCTGACCGACGCCGGCAAGGTCCGCTCGGACGCCGACTTCGTCTTCTTCAACGCCCCGCACGGCCCGGGCGTGAGCCTGCGCCCGGCCGCCGCCGGAGCACCGGACGCGATCACCGTCGACACCCCGGCCGTCCCGGCCGACATCAGCAAGGTCGTGGTCACCGCCAGCCCGGCCGACCAGTCCGCCACCTTCGCCGGGATCGAGCCCACCGCCACCGTCCGGGACGCCGACACCGGTGCCGTCCTGGCCACCTTCACCCCGCCCCGGCTGGGCCTGGAGACCGCGCTCATCGTGGTCGAGATCTACCGGCGCAATGGGGTCTGGAAGGTGCGCGCGGTCGGTCAGGGGTACGCGGACGGGCTGGCGGGCATCGCCACCGACTTCGGCGTCACCGTCGACGACTCCCCGGCACCGGCACCGCAGGCGGCACCGACCCCGGCACCGCAGCCTGCGCCGACCCCCGCCCCGCAGCCGAGCGCGCCGACCCTCCAGATGCACTCCCCGGCCGACCTTCCGCTGCCGCCCGTCCCGCCCGTCCCGCCGGTGCCCCCGGCCCCGCCCGTGCCCCCGGCGCCGCCGGCTCCCTCGGTCGACCCCCGGATCGCCCTGGCCACCCTCCCGTCCATGCCCGCCGCACCCCCGGAGCCCCCGGCCCAGGCCCAGGCCCCGGCCCCGGCAGCGACGCCCGCCCCCGACCCTACCGAGCGCCCCAAGGTCACCCTCGACAAGGGCCGGGTCAACCTGGTCAAGGGCAGCTCCGTCTCCCTGGTGAAGAACGGCCGCCCCTTCCTCTCCTCGGTCCGGATGGCTCTCGGCTGGGAGTCCGCCGCCCGCGGCCGTGACATCGACCTGGACGCCTCCTGCCTGGCCTTCGACGCGAAGCACCGGCGCCTGGAGACGGCCTGGTTCATGAAGCTGAGCATCTTCAACGGCGCGATCGCCCACTCCGGCGACAACCTGGTCGGCGGTGACGGCGGCGACGACGAGGCGATCACCGTCCACCTGGAGGGCCTGTCGGCCGAGGTCCACGCGCTGGTGTTCGTGGTCAACTCCTTCTCCGGCCAGAAGTTCACCGAGCTGCGGAACGCCTACTGCCGCCTGGTGGACGTCCGCACCGAGGAGGAGCTGGTCCGCTTCGACCTGACCCACTCCGAGCCGCGTACCGGCGTGGTGATGTGCAAGCTGGTCCGCCGCCCCACCGGCGAGTGGGAGATGACGGCGCTCGGCGAGTTCGTCGACGGCAAGACCGCCCGGGCGATGATCGAACCCTCCGCCGCCCTCCTCTGATCCCGACCGCATCGCTCAACGTCAAAGTCACGCCAGCGATTTCACCCCCCTGGGGCATCAAGTCGTCCACGGATCGACTCGATTGACTCTCCGGGGGGTGATTCGCGCTCTCCCCCGTGACCGCGCACCCGCACCACCCGCGCACCCGTGGAGGAGAGACCGTGCCCCGCTTCCCGTCCCGCCTCGCCGTCGCCGGCGCCGCCGTCGCCCTCACCGTCGGCCTGATCACCCCCGGCGCGGCTCACGCCGGGACCAAGCCCGCCACCCGGACCGGCCCGCTCAAGTGGGCCGCCCTCGGCGACTCCTACACCGCGGGCGTCATCGAGGCCACCGGCGACCTCACCGCGCCCCAGGACGGCTGCGCCCGCACCACCGGCTCCTACCCCGAGCTGATCCGCCGCGACCTCGGCGCACTGGTCGACCTCCACAACGCCAGCTGCAGCGGCGCCGCCAGCCCGGACGTCTCCACGAACAAGCAGAGCCCGCTCGGCCGCCCGCTCCCGCCCTTCGGCAGCGACCCCGACGCGCCGTACCCGCCCGTCCCGCCGCAGATCGACGTCGTCGACCCGGCCAGCGACGTGATCACCGTGAGCACCGGCGGCAACGACCTCGGCTTCGGGCAGATCCTCAAGGACTGCATCGAACTCGGCGCCACCCACCTCGGCCTGGGCACGCCCTGCAAGGACAAGTACGACGCCCAGATCCCCGGCCGGCTCGACCAGCTGCGCACCGACTACACCGCCATGCTCACCGCCCTCCGGACGAAGGCCCCGTCCGCCCGGGTCGTCACCGTCGGCTACCCGCACCTGATCCCCGAGGACGCCGCCCGCTGCCAGTACGGCAGCCTGCTGCAGTTCGGCACCTTCACCCCCGGCGACCTCGGCTGGGCCCGCGACAGCATCCTCAAGCCGCTCAACCTGGCCATCCAGCAGACGAGTTCGGCCAAGCAGGACACCTACGTCGACCTCTACTCCGGCTCCGCCGGACACAGCGTCTGCGACCCCGACCACTGGCTGGACGGCGTGCTGACCAGCATCATCCCGCTCAAGTACGCGCTGGTGCACCCCAACGCCAAGGGCCAGAAGTTCGCCGCCGCCCAGGTCGAGTCCACCCTTCTCGGCAACTGACCGGCGCCGGGCGGGAAAACCGGTGGCACGGCCCACCACCGGGGATCATCCTGGTCGGATGATCATCCGCGAAGCCACCCCCGAGGACTGGTCGGCCATCTGGCCGTTCTTCCGCACCATCGTCGCCGCCGGCGAGACCTTCCCCTACCCCCTGGACATGCCCTCCGAGCTGGGTCGGGAGTGGTGGATGAAAACCGCCCCCGACCGCACCGTGGTCGCCGTCGACGAGGACGGCACGGTCCTCGGCACCGCCACCATGAACCGCAACCGCCCCGGCAACGGCGGGCACGTGGCCAGCGCCAGCTACATGGTCGACCCGGCGCACCACGGCAAGGGCATCGGGCGGGCCCTGGTCGAGTACACCCTCGACTGGGCCCGCGGGGCGGGCTTCCGCGCCATGCAGTTCAACGCGGTGGTCGCCAACAACGACCACGCCGTCAAGCTGTACCGCTCGCTGGGCTTCGAGGTGGTCGGCACCGTCCCCGAGGCCTTCCACCACCCGGTCGACGGCTACGTCGGCCTGCACGTCATGTACCGCCCGCTGTAACCACGGGGGCCCTACTCCTCGATCGCCCCGCCGACCCGCCGCAGGTGCTGCCGGAAGCTGTACGACGGGTCGGCGGCCCGCCGCTCCAGGAACTCCTCGAAGCGGGTCTGCCTCCGCAGGGTGTCCCCGGCCGTGATCCGCCCGGCCTGCGCCCGTTCGGTGGCGGCGATCCCGGCGGCCGTCTCCAGCACCTCCCCGGCCCGGTCGGCCGGCACGAACAGCACCCCGTCCGCGTCCGCGAACACCACGTCCCCGGCGGTCACCAGCTGCGGCCCGAACCGCGCCGACTCCAGCGCCTCCGGCTCCCGGCCGTCCAGCCGCAGCGGGCCCACCGGCAGCGCGCCGTAGCTGAACACCGGCAGCCCGATCTCCACCAGCTCGGGCGTGTCCCGGTGCAGCCCCCACACCACGATCCCGGCCACCCCGGCGGCCCGCGCCTCCAGCACCGCGAGGTCCCCGATGCAGGCCTCGTCGGTCCGCCCGCCGTTGTCGATCACCAGCACGTCCCCGTCCAGCGCGCCCCCGTACGCCTCCAGGAACACGTCCACGCTCCCGTAGTGCCGCACCGGCAGCACCCGCCCCGCCACCCGCGCCCCGGCCACCACCGCCCCCACCCCCACCGGCGCCGCCCGCACCCCCACCCCGAGCCGCACACACGCATCCGCCACCAACGGCGTCGACAACCCCTCGAACTCCTCGAACCCCTTGGACATCCCCAACTCCTCCCGCTGAACGCCAAGTTGACCAGTACCGGAATCCTATGCCGGACCTCAAACTCACACCATCGAGTGAAAGTCCGCCGTGTACTGCATAACCCGACCGAAGGGCGAATAGCGTGACGCCCATCCGAAGGAGGGGCATCATGAGTGCTGTGGCGCATGAGCAACCGATCACGAACTCCCCGTCGCAGGCCGACATCCTGCTGGAGAGCTTCCTGAGCCTGCACTCCCCCGAAGGCTTCCGGGCTGAGCTCATCGAGGGGGAGATCATCGTGGCACCACCGCCGGACGGCAGGCACGAGTACTACTTCGACCTGCTGATCGACGAGGTGAAGGCGAAGTCAGCAGTCCGTATGCAAGGTTCCGGCAACAAGGGGCTTCGATTGGCCAGGGGTGGTCTCTGCCCCAAGAACTACGTCGTCCCGGACCTGACCTTCGCTCCGAGGGAACTCGACATCTTTTGGGACGCCCCGCCCTGGATGGACCCGGACGGGCTCGCGATGGTCGCCGAGATCACCTCCAGCAAGCCGGACCAGGACCGCATCGCCAAGCGCCACTGCTACGCCCGGGCCGGCATCCCGCTGCACCTCCTCATCGACCGCGAGAAATCGCAGGTCAGCCTCTTCGGCAAGCCCCACCGGGACGAGTACACCGAAGTCCACCTGGCCGCCTTCGGTGAGCCGCTCGCCCTCCCCGCCCCGTTCGACTTCGAGCTGGACACCAAGTACTTCCTCCGCCCATAGCCAAACGGAACGGCCCGCACCCCCCGTCAGGGGTGCGGGCCGTTCCCACCTGCCGCCAGGGTCAGCTACGGGTGGCCATGGCGCGCAGGAAGAAGGTGAGGTTGGCCGGGCGCTCGGCGAGGCGGCGCATGAAGTAGCCGTACCACTCCTGGCCGTACGGGAGGTAGACCCGCATGGTGTTGCCCTCCTCCGCGAGGCGCAGCTGCTCCTCGGGGCGGATGCCGAACAGCATCTGGTACTCGAAGGAGTCCCGGGTGCGGTTGTTCCACTGGGCCAGCTGGCCGGCGATCTTGATCATGTTGGGGTCGTGCGAGGCGATCATCGGGTAGCCCTCGCCGGCCATCAGGATCTTGAGCGCGCGGACGTACGCGAGGTCGACCTCGTGCTTGCCCTGGAAGGCGACCGACTCGGGCTCCTTGTAGGCGCCCTTGCACAGGCGCACCCGGGAGCCGGGGCCGGAGAACTCGCGGCAGTCGGCCTCGGTGCGGCGCAGGTAGGCCTGGAGGACGACGCCCAGCCAGGGGAAGTCCGCCCGCAGCTCGCGCGCGATGGCGAGGGTGGAGTCGGTGGTGGTGTGGTCCTCCATGTCGAGGGTCACCGTGGTGCCCGCGTCGGCGGCGGCCTCGCAGATGCGGCGGGCGTTCTCCAGCGCGATCTTCTCGCCGTCCACCGGCAGGAACTGGCCGACGGCCGACAGCTTGACGGACACCTCGGCACCGGCCGCGAGGCCGGTCTCCTTGAGGGCCTTGAGCAGGTGCTCGTACGCCTCGGCGGTGCCGGCGGCCTGGGCGGCGTCCTTGGTGTCCTCGCCGAGGTGGTCGAGGGTGACCTTGCGGCCGGTCGCGACCAGGTCGTCGGTCGCGGTCACGGCGTCGTCGAGGACGTCACCGGCGACGAAGCGCTCGACTATCGCGTGGGTCGGGGGGAACTTCTCGACCACGGTGCGGACCTGGGGGGACCGCGAGGCCGCGAGAAGGGCGGAACGGAGCATCGTGACTCCTGGAGCTGATGTTTCCAAGGGTGGCAGAAAGAGCCGGGGCGGCGGTACGGGGGTGAGCCGCCGCCCCGGCGGGGCGGGGGGGGGGGGGCGGGGGGGGGGGGGCGGGGGGGGCGGGGGGGGGGGGGGGCGCCCCGGGGGGGGGGGGCGCGCGCATAAAAAA
>NZ_JBHYGR010000041.1:57486-68235 GCF_042738155.1 Kitasatospora sp. NPDC059088
ATTGTTAAAAAAATAAAAATACACAGTGGTTGTTATCCCGGGCGGGGGGCGCGGTCGCGGGCCCCCGCCCCCCCCCCGGCGGGGCGGCGCCCGGCTGCGGGGCCGGGCGTCGCGGGTGACCGTTGGCTACGGGGCGCAGAGCGGTCGGGGTGGGCTGGTCAGCCCATGTGCGGGTAGCGGTAGTCGGTCGGCGGGACGAAGGTCTCCTTGACCGAGCGGGTCGACGTCCAGCGGGCCAGGTTCTGCTTGGCGCCGGCCTTGTCGTTGGTGCCGGAGGCGCGGCCGCCGCCGAAGGGCTGCTGGCCGACGACGGCGCCGGTGGGCTTGTCGTTGATGTAGAAGTTGCCGGCGGCGAAGCGCAGCTTGTGCATCGCGTCCTGGGCCGCGGCGCGGTCCTGGGCGATGATGGCGCCGGTCAGGCCGTAGGCGGAGACGGACTCCATCTGGGCCAGCATCTCCTCGTACTTCTCGTCCTCGTAGACGTACACGGCGAGGATCGGGCCGAAGTACTCCTCGCGGAAGTACTCCGCGGCCGGGTCCTGGCAGACCAGGACGGTCGGGCGGACGAAGTAGCCGACCGAGTCGTCGTAGCTGCCACCGGCGAGGACCTCGACGGAGGCGTCGGCGTGGGCGCGGTCGATGGCGGCCTTGTTCTTGGCGAAGGCGCGCTCGTCGATGACGGCCGACATGAAGTTGGACAGGTCGCTGACGTCGCCCATGGTGAGGCCGTCGACCTCGGCGGCGAACTCGTCCTTGAGGCCGGCCCAGATCGAGGCCGGGACGTAGGCGCGGGAGAGCGCCGAGCACTTCTGGCCCTGGAACTCGAAGGCGCCGCGGGTCATCGCGGTCTTCAGCACGGCCGGGTCGGCGGACGGGTGGGCGACCAGGAAGTCCTTGCCGCCGGTCTCGCCGACGATCCGCGGGTAGGTGCGGTAGCCGGCGATGTTCTCGCCGACGGAACGCCACAGGTGCTGGAAGGTGGCGGTGGAGCCGGTGAAGTGGATGCCGGCCAGCGCGGGGTGCTTGAGCGCGACGGCGGAGACGTCCAGGCCGTCGCCGGTCACCATGTTGATGACGCCCTTGGGCAGGCCGGCCTCCTCCAGCAGCTGCATCAGCAGGTGCGCGGAGTACTGCTGGGTGGGGGACGGCTTCCACAGCACCACGTTGCCCATCAACGCGGGCGCGGTCGGCAGGTTGCCGGCGATCGCGGTGAAGTTGAACGGGGTGATCGCGTAGACGAAGCCCTCCAGCGGGCGGTGGTCGCTGCGGTTCCACACGCCGTCCGAGGAGACCGGCTGCTCGGCCATGATCTGGCGGGCGAAGTGCACGTTGAAGCGCAGGAAGTCGACCAGCTCGCAGGGGGTGTCGATCTCGGCCTGCTGGGCGGTCTTGGACTGGCCGAGCATGGTGGCGGCGGCCAGGGTCTCGCGCCAGGGGCCGGCCAGCAGGTCGGCGGCCTTGAGGAAGATCGCGGCGCGCGAGTCGAAGGAGAGCGCCTGCCAGGCCGGGGCAGCGGCCAGGGCAGTGTCGATGGCTTCCTGCGCGTCGGCCTGGGTGGCGTTGCGCAGGGTGCCGAGCCGAGCCGCGTGGTTGTGCGGCTGGACGACGTGGATCTCGGTGCCGCCGCCCATCCGGCGCTCACCGTTGATCGTCATGGTCAGCTGGACCGGCTCCTGGCCGCCCAGCTCCTTCAGCTTGGCCTCCAGGCGAGCCCGTTCGGGGCTGCCGGGGGCGTAGCTGTGGACCGGCTCGTTCACCGGCGCGGGGACCTGGGTCACAGCGTCCATGAGGCGCACGCTCTCCTTCGTTGCAATGCGGGGGAAGGCCTGCGCGGGTCACGCACGGGCCACAGCACGAACGCTATTCCTGGCTGCCCGGCCACTTGATTGGCCGGGCGGCTAAATTCCCCCGTACGGCGTTGTCCGGACCGACGAAAGCGATCACACAACGGTCACGACAGCCCCATCCGCCCTACCCGCCCCACCGGCACCACCCTCGGGACCACGCCCGGCACCACCCTCGGGACCACGCCCGGCACCACCCTCGGGACCACGCCCGGCACCACCCCCGGCCGGACGCCCCGGCCGGAACCGTTGGACGGTCCCGGCGCTGTCCAACCGGCTAAAATCGACCGCACACCGTTGTCCGAGCGGATGAAGGAGGCCCGGCGTGACCACCCCCGGGCTCCCGCTCCGCCAGCTGCTGATGTCCCTGGGCGAACCCCTGGTCGAACTCCAGGCCGCCCCCCAGGGCCTGGACGTCCCCGTCCGCGACGTCGCGATCCTCGACCCGGAGGACCCGCCGACCGCCTCCCCCGGCGAACTCGTGCTCGCGATCGGCGCCCGCGGCCGCGCCGCCCTCCCCGCCCTGCGCGCGGCCGGCCGGGCCGGCGCCGCCGCCGTCGCGGTCAAGCTGGACGCCCCCGGCCAGGCCGACGCCCTGCGCGAGGCCGCCACCGACGCGGGCGTCGCCCTGCTGTCGGTGCGCCGGGAGACCCGCTGGGAGCACCTGGACTCGCTGGCCCGGGCGATCATCGCCGGTCCCGACGCCCCGGCCTCCCCCGGAGCCCCCGAACCCAACGCGGGCGACCTCTTCTCCCTCGCCCAGACCGTCGCCGTGCTCACCGACGGCATCGTCTCGATCGAGGACACCTCCAGCCGGGTCCTCGCCTACTCCCGCTCCTCCGACTCCGACGAGGTCGACGACCTGCGCCGGCTCTCCATCCTCGGCTGGCAGGGCCCCGAGCCGTACCTCTCCAAGCTCCGCGAGTGGGGCATCTTCCAGCACCTGCGCAGCTCGGACACCCCGATCGCGGTCGAACCGCACCCCGAACTCGGCCTGCGCCGCCGCCTGGCGGTCGGCATCCGGGCCGGCGCGCAGCCGCTCGGCACCATCTGGGTGCAGGAGGGCGCCCAGCCGCTGGCCGCCCACGCCGAGCAGGCCCTGGTCGGCGCCGCCCGGGTCGCGGCCGCCCAACTGGTGCGCCGCCGACGCGAGTTGTCCGCCGACGTCCGGCTCACCCAGACCCTGCTGACCGGACTGCTGGAGGGCTCCACCGGCCCCCAGTCGCTGGCCACCCACCTCGGCCTGGACCTGCGCCGCCCGGCCACCGTGCTCGCGTACGGGGCCCGCACCACCGAGGCGCTGCACCGCTCCGACGTCACCGGCCTGATCTCGGTGCACACCGCCGCCCGGCACCGCGCCGCACTGCTCGCCCCGATCGAGTCCCGGGTCTACGTGCTGCTGCCCGAGCTCCCGCCCGGCCTGCCGATGACCACCGTGCGCGACTGGGCGGCCGAGGTGGTCACCGCCGCCCGGGAGCACCTCGGCGTCCCGCTGCGCGCCGCGATCGGCTCGACCGTCGACGGCCTGTCCCAGGTGCCGGACTCCCGCGCCCAGGCCGACCGCATCCTGGACGCGATGGGCCGCGGCGGGGTCGACCTCGACGTCGCGGCGCTGATCGACGTCCAGGCCGAGGTGCTGGTCAGCGAGGTGCTCGCACTGCTCCAGGACCGCACCGGCCTGCGCGACCCGCGGCTCACCGCGCTCACCGCGTACGACCGCCGCCACCACACCCGGCTCGCCGAGTCGGTGCTCGCCTGGCTGGACGCGCTCGGCGAGGTCCGGGTCGCCGCCGACGCCCTGCACATCCACCCCAACACCCTGCGCTACCGGGTGCGCCGCGCCGAGCAGTTGACCGGCATCGACCTCGCCCAGCCGCAGCAGCGGCTGCTGGCGATGCTGCAACTGCGGCTGCCCGCGGACGAGTAGTCCGCAGGCAGCCGCCTGACTGATGATCCGTCAGGCTCCGTACCCCTGGCCGCGCTTGTGCTCGTTCAGCCGGCGCCACGGCCCGCTGATCGCCAGCTGGATGCCCGGCTCCTGGATGTTGGCGAAGAGGGTCCGGCCGTCGTCCGAGAAGGTCACCCCGGTGAACTCGCTGAACTCGGGCTTGGCCGCGCTGCCGATGTTCAGCTCGTTGCGGGCGATCGGGTAGACCAGCCCGTCCTCGGTGGCGCCGAACAGGTGCGAGATCCCGTTGCCGTCCTCGGCGATCACGATGCCGCCGTACGGCGAGACGGTGATGTTGTCCGGGCCGTCGTAGTTGTCGTGGTCGCCCAGGACGTCGTCGTTGACGCCCAGCAGCACCTTGAGGGTGATGGTGCGACGCGCCGGGTTGTAGAACCACACCTGGCCGTCGTGCTGCAGCGGGCTCTCCGAACGGGCGTAGCTGGAGACGAAGTAGAAGCCGCCGTCACCCCACCACATGCCCTCCAGCTTGCGGGCCCGGGTGACCTCGCCCTCCTTGAACTGCTTGCGCACCGAGACGGTCCGGGCGTCGCGGTCCTGCACCTTGACCCAGTCGGCGCCGTAGACGGTGCCGACCTTGGTGGCCCGGGAGAGGTCGTCGACGAACCTGCCCTGGGCGTCGAAGACCTTGAAGGCCTCCAGCACGCCGGCGTCGGCGGCGAGCTTGCGCAGCTGGTACCGGCCGTGCCGGAAGCCGGCCGGCGGGGTCCAGCGGAACAGCAGGCCGTTCGGGTTGGAGGCGTCCTCGGTGAGGTACACGTGACCGCGCTTGGGGTCCACGACCACGGCCTCGTGGGCGTACCGGCCGAAGGCCTTCACCGGCTGCGGGTCGCGGTTGTAGTCGTCGTCGAAGGGGTCGACCTCGAAGACGTAGCCGTGGTCCTTGGTGAAGCCGTTCTTGCCGGCCTTGTCCTCGGTCTCCTCGCCGGACAGCCAGGTGCCCCACGGGGTCACCCCGCCCGCGCAGTTGGTGGCGGTTCCGGCGATGCCGACCCACTGCTCGACCGAGCCGTCCCGCTTGGCGTGCACGATCGTGCAGCCGCCGGCCGCGCCCGGATCGTAGACGTGCCCCTCGGTCAGCGGCACCGGGTGCGGCCAGTTGGCCCGGGCGCCGGACAGCTCGTGGTTGACCACCATCAGGTTGCCGCCGCGCTCGTCCTCGAAGGCGGACGTGCCGTCGTGGTTGCTCGGGGTGAACTCGCCGGTGCGCAGCCGGGTCTGCCCGGCCCGGTTGAGCACCTTGTACGAGAAGCCCGCGGGCAGCGAGAGCAGCCCGGCCGGGTCCGGCACCAGCGGGCCGTAGCCGATCGCGGCGCCGCCCGCCGCGTTGGTCCCGGCGGCACCGGCCGCGGCGGCGACCGGGGCCTCGCCGCCGACCGGCGCGGCGATCGCACCGGGGGCGCTGGCCAGCGCCTCGGCACCGCCGGCGATCAGCACGCCGGCCCCGACGAGGGTGGAACGGTTGACGAAGTCCCGACGGGACAGCGACATGGCAGCAACTCCTGGGGGGGTGTACGGGCGTCGAGGCAGGTCGTCGACGCCCAGCAGACTCCGCCGCAGGGGTGAACCCGGCATGACGCCCACCGCACGACGAGGCGACCATTTGCCAACCGATGACTGACACATGACCCGCGCTTTACCGAAGGCGGGCCGCCCGAGCGCGGATCAGCCCCGCCCGGTCCGCCACTGCTCCCAGGCCGCCAGCCACAGCTGCTCCACCAGCCGGTGCTCCTCCGGGGTGCCCGACCCGGCCGTCCCCGGCCGCTCCCGCCACAGCTGCTCCCAGGCCCGCTGCGCCGGCAGGCTCGCCACCTCGCTGGCGAACACGGTGTACCGGACCACCTCCTCGACCGCCGCCTCGCCCTGCGGCGTGCCGATCAGCCAGTGCGTCTGCTGGGACAGCCGGTTGAGGTGGTTGACCATCGAGGTCACCGCCGCCGCGGCCTCCTCCCGGGTCTCCGTGGCGAGCCGCATCTGCTGGCGCACCGCCGCCTCCCAGCGCACCGCGCAGACGTCCCCGCGCAGCCCGCGCGGCAGCCGCGGCGTCCGCCCGACCCGCACCTGCGCCTCGATCGCGGCGGCCTCCGCGATGCTCTGGGCGATCAGCTCCCGGTGCGCCTCCAGCCCCGCGACGGTCGGCAGTTCACGCTCCTCGACCGGGACGTAGCGGGCCCGCCGGGAGGCCAGGTCGCGCAGCAGCTCGGTGCGCCCGCGCAGGTAGCAGTCGAAGTCCCCGATCCCGGCGAGCTCCACCCCGCCGGGGGGCAGTCCGCGCCCGCACACCGTGACGGCCTGCCCGTCGACCCGCAACCGGACGGCCCACACCGGCCCGGCGGCCTCCGGCCCAACGACCGACGCGCCGCCCGGGGCGCCGCCGACTGCCGTACCGCCGGGCACCGGCCGGTCCTCGTGCACCTCCACCGCGCAGGGCTCACCGTCCACGGTGATCCACTCCCGCAGGGTCCGCACCCGGCCCGGCCCGTCCCCCTCGTCCACGCCCAACTGCTCGTAGACGCGGTCCCGTTCGTCCTCGACCACGTCCTCCAGCTCGGGCAGCACCTCACAGCCGTCGGCCCCCGGCCGGTACGTCCGCACGGTCACGTACGGCCCGGCCGCGGTGGTCCAGTCACCGCACTGCACCTCGACCCAGCGCAGCTCACCGCCGCAGGTCTCGAAGGCCGCGAGCGCCTCGCCCCGGCCGGGCGGCCCGGCCACGCCGTACACCGGGAAGTCCACCGTGGCGAGGGTCCGGCGGGAGAAGTCCTCCTGGCCGGCGAAGCGCTCCGGCCCGCCCGACCGCTCCGGCCCCGACCGCTCGACGTTCCACTCCTGGGGCCTTCCGCCGCTCTCCCGCACCATCCTCTGCCGCACCCCCGAGTCCTCGCGCCCGCACCGCTGACGCCACTTTACGTGCCGGGAGCTGCCGGGTCATCAGCTCCGCTGCCGTACGGGGGCGGTGGCCGTGTCCGTCGGCCACGATGTCAGCAGCCCTCCCTACGCTGGCGGCATGACAGCACAGAACGACGCAGCCCAGCCCGCCTTCCCCGCCCGGATCAGCATCGTCACCCTCGGCGTCTCCGACCTCGACCGCAGCGCCCGGTTCTACCAGGACCTCGGCTGGCGGCGCTCCGCCGCCTCCAGCCCGGAGATCGTCTGGTTCCGCACCTCCGACTCGGTGCTGGGCCTCTTCCCCTCCGAGGAGCTGGCCGCCGACGCGGGCGTACCCGCGACCGGCGAACCCTCCTTCCGCGGCGTCACCCTGGCCGTGAACCTGGAGTCCCCCGCTCTGGTGGACGCCGCGCTGCGCACCGCGGTCGAGGCCGGCGCCGTGGTGGTCAAGCCGCCGGTCCCGACCAGCTGGGGCGGCTACTCCGGCTACTTCGAGGACCCGGACGGGCACCTGTGGGAGCTGGCCCACAACCCGTTCTTCCCCTTCACCGAGGACGGCTCGCTGGACCTCCCGTAGCCCGTCGTCCGCCCCTCCGCCGTCCTCGCCCGCCCCTCCTCAGCCCTTCCTCAGCGCCTCGTCAGCCCCTCGTCAGCCCTTCGACCGGGCCTTGAAGGCCGCCTTGCGCGCCTCCTTGGCCAGCGCCCGGTCCGTGTGCAGCTCGCCGATCGCCTCCAGGACGTCCGCCGTGTACGGGTGGTCGACCCGCCACAGCTCACCGAACCACGACGCCGGGTCGCCCTTCACCGGCAGGTCGGTGATCAGCTCGCGCAGCAGCGCCGCGTCGCCGCCGCTGTCCAGCAGCTGGGCGGCGAAGGTGTCGACCACCGTCCACAGCGCCATCGTCCGCTCCGGCACCGGCACGTCCGTCGCGCCCAGCGCGGACAGCCAGGCCCGCACCGCACCGCCGAGCTCCGGGTCGTCCAGCACCTCCCGGGCGGCGGGCTCGGCGCCCGCCCCCAGCAGGTTCAGCGCCGAGACGCACAGCATCCGGCGCAGCGGACCGTACGCGTCGTCGCCGCGCGCCGCCGCCAGCAGCTCGCGCGCCGCCGGCTCCGGCTCCCGGCCGGCCACCCAAGCCCGCAGCTCCTCCTCCGGCAGCACGTTGGCCGCCTCGCACACCCCGCGCAGCAGCTCGGCGGCGTCCCCCTGGGCCAGCTCGCCGACCAGCGGGGCGTCGTAGCCGTCCTCCAGCAGCCACTGCCGGATGCCGTACTGGCCGAGCGGGGTGAGCCGGACCAGCCCGAAGCGGGCCGACTCCTCCTCGTCCAGCGGCGCCTCCCCGACGAGGGCGGGCTCCTCGCCCTCCTCCTCGTCGAACAGCTCCGGGTCGATCGGCCGGTACTCCAGCAGGCCCAGCTCGGCGAGGTCGCCCAGCATCGGGTCCAGCGCGACCATCACGTCGGTGATGTCGCCGAGCAGTTCCTCGCTCGGCTCCTCGCCCTCCGGCACCACCAGCAGCGCGGCGAGCACGCCCAGCGGCACCGTCTCGTTGCCCGGGTCGGCGAAGGCGGTGGTCTCGTACAGCACCTGGAGCGCCTCGTCGAGCAGCTCGGCGGCGGCGTCCCGGGCCTCCTCGACCTCGCTCAGGCCGTCCTCGTCGTCCTCGTCCGCGTCGTCCTGGTCCGCCTGGTCCGCCGACGCTTCCGCCGCCTCGTCCTGCTCCGGCAGCGAGTCCGCCTCCACCGCCAGTTCCCGGACGATCCCGGCGGCGGTCAGCCACAGCTCCAGGACGGTCTCCGCGTCCCCGCGCTCGGCGGGCTCCAGGTCCGGGCCCGGGACGGCGACGTGCTCGCCCTCCTTGGTCGTGCCCAGCTCCACCAGGTCCAGGTCGCAGGCCAGCGACCAGGCCCGCAGCGCCTCGACCTCGGCCTCCTCCGGCACCTCGCCCTCGGCCGGGGCCAGCCCGAGCAGCCGGGCGACCGGCGCCCGGTCCTCCTGGACGAGGTCCCCGAACTCGTCCACCACCCGGTGCGGGGACGCCCAGCGGGCCAGCGCCAGCGCGTAGCCGAACATCGGCACGGCCTTCGCCTGCTCGGCCAGCTCCTGCTCCGCGGGCAGCTTCACCGGCGGCACCAGGATCGCCGCGTCGTCCAGGTCCTCGTCGTCCAGACCGTGCGCGGCGAACGCCCCGTAGAGGTCCTGGAGCTCCAGGTCCGCAGGCAGGACCGCCTCGGCCGCGCCCTCTCCGGCCGAAGCCCCCGCCCCCGTGTTCTTCCGACGTCGTCCGGCCATCGTCGTGTGCTCTCCCTCAGCCAGCGGTCAGCTCGAACAGCTCCGCGTGTCGATCTACCACCTCAGCGTATAGGCCGGGCACCCCCGATGCCCGGCCTCACAGGGCGCGCAAAGGGGCGCGCGCCGCTTCCACGCGCCCACCCCTTATCCTTCGCTTTGGCACCGCGCACAACCCCGCGCGGGCCACCGGGCAACGAAGCCCCTTCTCTCAGCTCACCCGCTCCACCAGGGAGCCCCGCACCGCGGCCACCACCACAGCGCCTCAGGACGGGCGCGCCGGCACACCCAGCCGACCCCGGTGGCGCCCGGCCACAGGAGACCCCTGCCATGGCGGACCTCTCCCCCGCCGGCTCCGTGCTGCGCACCGCGCAGCTCGACGGACGCCGACTGTCGGAGGCCCTGCTCCCCCTGGAGCTCGCGCCCCGCGCCCAGCTCCAGCTCGCCGCGATCAGCCGCTGGAACGCGCTGCGCGGCATACGCGTCGGCCTGGTCGCCGGCGCCCTGCTGCTGATGCTGATCGGTGCCAACCTGGCGACGCCGATCTACCCGCTCCTCCAGCAGCGCCTCGGCCTCGGACCGCTCGACACCACGATCCTCTTCACGATCTACGTGTTCGCGCTGCTCCCCGTGCTGGCCGTGGTCGGCCACTGGTCCGACCACCTCGGCCGCCGCGCCCTGATCCTGCCCGCCGTAGCCCTGGCCGCCGCCGGCGACCTCGTCTTCGCCACCGCCGGCAGCTTCTGGCAGCTCGCGGTCGGCCGGGCCGTCCAGGGCATCGCCGTCGGCCTGTCCACCGGCGCAGCCGGGGCCGCCCTCGGTGACCTGCTGCCCGACCACCCGGCGCTGGCCCCCAAGCTCACCCTGGCCTGTTCCGCCGGAGGCGTCGCGCTCGGCCCGGTGGTCGGCGCCCTGCTCGCCGGCGGCTCGGACCCGCTGCTGACGCCCTTCCTGCTGCACGCCGTCGCCCTGCTGGCGCTCTGCGTGCCACTGGCCCTGGTCCACCCGCGGATGCCCGGCCGCAACCGCCCGCCGGCCTCCCCGCCCCGGATCACCACCCCGGCCCACCTGCGCCCGCAGCGCCTGCGGCTGCCGCGCACCGGCCGCCGCGAGTTCCTGCTCGCCGCCACCGCGGGCTTCATCTCGTACGGGGTCTTCGGCGTCTACCTGGCTCTCGCCCCTGCCTTCTCCGCCAAGCTGCTGCACACCCCCTCGCACCTGACCGGCGCGATCGTGGCCGCCCTGCTGCTCGGCTCCTCGGCCCTCGCCCAGCTGATCATCCCGCCGACCGCCGACCGTACGGTGATCGCCCTCGGCATGACCGGCCTGGCCGCCGGCCTGGGCCTGGTCGTCGCGGCCGGCTACACCGACACACCCGCGCTGCTCTTCATCGGCAGCGTCCTCGGCGGCGTCTGCCAGGGCGTCGCCTTCCGCTCCCTGTTCACCACCGCCGTCGCCGCGATGAACCCGGAACGCCGGGGCTCCGAACTGAGCTCCCTCTGGATCATCGTCTACCTCGGCAGCTCCGCCCCCGTCATCGCCGTCGGCGCCCTCGTCCAGACCTACGGCCTCCTCCCCGCCGTCAGCGGCTTCGCCACCCTCGCCGCCGTCCTCTGCGCCGCCCTCGCCCTCACCATCGCCCGCAAACCCAAGACGGCCTGACCCCGGCACTGAAAGCGGGGGCCGCCGCGGGCGGCGCCGCCCCCGAACACCCCGGCCGCCCGGGCGCGCCCGCGCGGCTCAAACACCCAGCACAACAA
>NZ_JBHYGR010000042.1:0-43512 GCF_042738155.1 Kitasatospora sp. NPDC059088
CGGAACAAGATCCCGTTGATCACCCTGCGGTGGTCGTTCCAGCGCCCGCCCCGCCGACCGCTTCCCGGCAGATGCGGTGCCAGCCGGCCCCATTCGTCGTTCGTCAGATCACCCCGCCCCATGCCGGGCACAACGAGCCCGGCATGGAGAAGTCACATGATCCGCCGGACAGAACCTAGCAGCAAGGGCCCAGGCGCCTCCTAGGACCCTTCCAGCCCCGTTCGGCCCCCGTGGTCGGGCGGGGTTTCTTCGTTCCCTCTGGCGGCCGCACAGCCGCTTCAGCCTCAGCCGGCAGGCCGGGAAGGCGGCGCGCTCCAGCGTGCCCAGGAAGGGCATGCGGCCTGCTGCGTAACGCTCGCGTCACACCTTCAGGGAGGCTGTCCCGCTTGCGCGGCTATGTCGCGTTCTCCGGGCAACTGACGCTCCCTACGAAGTACGGGGAATCCGCGAATCAGTCGACCGTCCGTCTCGGATGATGAGATCCGAAGCTCCAAAAGTGAAGAAAAAAGTGAGGATCTGTCCGCTCTTTGTCAGCTTATGCCGCAATCTGCATGCTTTGTCTGGCAATCCCCGCCCTCTATTACCTACGAGAGGGCTTTTCGGCGGACCTCTTCCGCCCTTCCCCCTCAGCCACGGTGACGCCAACCGCCGTGCTCCCTCCTTCGTCCCGTGACAGGGACCACCAGCGCCCCCGCAGGGCCCGTAACACCCGTGTTGGCGCATGGGGTGACGGGCCACCTGCGGGGGTTTTCCACTTCCAGAACCAGTGAGGATCAGCATGTCCGAACAGCACTCCGCGCAGCGCCCGCCCGTCGCTCCCGCACGGGTTACCCGCCATGCCCCCGACGGGACGTGGCAGCTCGCCGTGCAATGCCCCTACTGCCCCGTCGAGCACCAGCACGGGGGCGGCGGCGGCCAGCGGCCCGACATGATGGGCACCCGTGCCCCGCACTGCCAGGGCCCCGTTCGTCTGCCGCATTACGAAATAGCGCCCGAGAACTCCCGCACCGACTGGGACCGGGAGCGGGTCTATGCCCGTTCTCTCATGTGGGCAGCGGAGGAAGAGGCCCGGGGGGCCGCACGCCGGGAGAGTGCTTCGGGGCCCGCCGCGGACCAGCGCAACCACGAACCCTACGCCCTGGCGGATGCGACCGGGCAGCGTGGCCGTACGGGCCGCAACAGCGCGTACCTCGCCGCCTGGCAGGCCAAGAACGAGCGGAGCGGCCAGTGAGCACGGCAACCGAGGCGGTACGCCTGCTGACGCAGCGGGACGGCACCGACGTCGACCGCGCGGAGTTCATCGCGGACAAGGTGCACGGGCGGCTCATCCACGTGGACGGCCCCGGCTGGTACGCGTGGGACGGACGGCACTGGGTGAACGACTCCAGCCATGACGCCGTGGCGCGCGGCATGGTCCACGACGTGTCGAACACCCTGCTGGCCGAGGCGATCGGCGCGGGCAGTGACGCCCTGATCGACGCTGGCAGGGCGCTGCGCACCTCCCGACTGATCACGGCCGCCCTACTGGAGATGCGGGCCATGCCGAGCATCCGGCGCACCGTGGCCGACCTGGACGCGGACCCGTTCGCTCTCGCCTTCCGCAACGGGACCGTAGACCTGCGCACGGGCCGGCTGCGCCCCCACGACCCGGACGACCTGATCACCAGGCTTGTCGACCACGACTACCGCGAGGATGCCGAATGCCCCAACTGGCTCAGTTTTCTTGAGAGTTCACACCCGGACGATCCGGATATGCACACATTCCTGCGGCGCCTCGCGGGGTACGCGGTGACGGGCTCAACGCGAGAGGAGTGCCTTGCGTTCTTCTACGGGTCGGGCCGCAACGGCAAGGGCGTGTTCACCGAGACACTGGGCAAGGTGTTCGCGGCCGTGACCACGGCACAGGAAGCGGAGTTCTGGGAGAAGCAGCGCAACGGCCGCAACGGGTCGCTGGTGGCCAAGCTCCACGGCGCCCGGCTCGTACTGTCCAGCGAGATGACGGCCGCCCGCCTGGACGAAGCGTTCGTGAAGCTGTTCACGGCGGCGGACATGCTCACCGCGAACCAGAAGTACAAGCCCGCGTACGACTTCACGCCGACCGCGCTGCTGATCATGTCCGGCAACGACAAGCCGACCATCCGCGGAACCGACGAAGGCATCTGGCGGCGCTTCCGCTGCGTCCCGTGGGACGAGTCGTTCATCGGCCGGGAGGACAAGGGGCTCAAAGGCCGACTGATGGCCGAAGCGGAAGGCATAGCCGCGTGGGCGATGCGGGGCGCCGTCGAGTGGTTCGAGCATGGCCTGAACGAGCCGGAGCGGGTCACCAGGGCGACCGACGAGTACCGGGAGGAGTCCGACCCGTTCGCGGACTGGGTGGAGGCCAACTTCGCGGTCCAGCCGGACGGCTTCGTGTCCAACAGCGAGATCAAGCAGCGCGGTGAACAGGTGTATCCGAAGCTGCCCGGACAGCCGCAGGCGTGGTCCAAGGCCGTGGCCCGGCAGTTCGGCGCGAATGTCGGCAAGCGGGGCGGCAAGCGCGGTGTGATCGGCGTCCGCCTGGCGGTCGTCCAGCGGGACGTGTTCGGACAGGTTCGCTGACCAGCGGGAACGGCGCAGCCAGGACACTTGGACACTTGGGGGGTCGGTTCCCTAAACCTTCTCTGTACGCGTATGGGGAGAGTTGCTGCAATCAGTCTCGAAAGTGTCCAAGTGTCCACCTGCCGCTGGCTGAGGGGTTGAGGGACCGGCCCGCGCGTGCTGCACAACGCCCCCCAGGCGGGTACCCCCCTTCGGTCCCAGCCTGGACCGGGAGGGAGGGAAAACTCTCGCGTGGCTGTTCAGGGCGTTTGCGCGGACAGGGTCCATGGTGGGGTGGTCTCTGGACGCTCGCCGTGGGGCCCTACCCTCGTTTTGCGCGTCTCCGCGCTCCCTCCCTTGTACATGGACACCAGGTCATGGGCGCTGACGGAAAAGGAGGCGGAGTACGGCCATGGCCCGGCTCCGCATAGCCGGGTCTCGATGGACGACGGCGATGATGACCAGTGCGACGACGATGCCCTGTGTCGGGAGAAGCAAGTTCATGCCCGAGACCGTAGCTCGTCCCAACCTTGCTATCCACGACCGGAGTTGGGAGGAAAGGTAAGGTAAGTAAGGTAATTAAGGGCGCTACCTGCTGTGCGGCCGACCCTCGCGTCACCCCGCTACCAGGCAGATTCACCCCGGCGCATGGCGGGCGCGATTGGTGGCCTCCTCAGGAGCCAGGTGTCCCGTCTCATTTGATCTTTGCCGGTGTCGTAGTGCCTGAGCTGGGCTGATGCAATAGGCGTGAGACCGCGTGGCCTCGCTGGTCTCACGTCTCGTTGTCGGTCAGGTGGGTTTGCCAGCTGGTGTCTCAGGTTCGGTTGCCGCTGATCCGGGTTTCGAGGTGGGACAGGTTGAGGAGGCGATAGACCGTCGCCTGGGAGACCTTGAACTTCTTGGCCAGGGAGGGGACGCGGGCGCCGTCGGCGTGCTCCTGGATGAGGTCCTGGATCTGGTGGTTGTTGAGCTTGGGAGGACGTCCGCCGATGCGGCCTTGGACTCGGGCGGAGGCAAGGCCGTCGTTGGTGTTCGCGGCGACGAACTGTGCGTTGAGGTCAGCGAGGGTGGCGAGCATGCCGAAGAGGTCGCGGCCGTCAAGACTTTCGCTGTCGATCTGCTGCTCGACCACGTGCAGACGGACGCCGCGGTTGCGGAGGTCGGTGCCCAGGACGACCAGGTTCTGGACGGAGTAGAAGAGCCGGTCCAAGCGCGTGATCTTGAGGGTGTCGCCTGCCCGGAGGCGGGGCAGCAGTAGGTCGCGTTCGGGCCAGGCCGACTTGTGGCCGTTGGCGCGTTCGACGTAGATGTCGTTCTCGGCGACGCCGGCCGCGAGGAGCGTGCTGATCTGGGTGACCGGGCTCTGGCCGATGACGGTGCGGACGTAGCCGACTGTCATCGGGCCGTCGGCGCGTTGGACCACCGGGGAGTCGAGTCGGCGGTTGTTTCGGGTCATTGTGCTCCCGCCCTGCCTGTGCTTATGGGAAGTAATACGGCAACTTGACTAATAATCAATCAGAGCAAGGTCCCGCCCCGTCCTGTGGCGGACATGTTCAAGCATTAACTCGGCCCACTGTCCGCGCTCCAGCTGGCATCTCATGATGATCTCGCGGATGCCGATTTCATTCTGCCGCTTCTCCTCAATGGGGAGAATATCAAATTCCTTAATCATGGCGGTCGCATTGCGGAGCAAGTTGAACAGAGTCCCAGATCGAACTGTGGCGATGCCAATATGGGTAAGCTCCGCCGTCCTCAAGCGCAGTTCTTTGGAGTGATCCGTTGACTCCGTGTCAAACTGGGCGGGATCAAGCCTCTGCATCAACGAGTCCTCAAGTGCCCGCCTGAGAAGGTCCAGCCATAGATCCGCGACGACGCGGGCTCGAACGTACCTGTCGAGGTCCAGAGCTATCTGGCTCTCAGTTGCTGCCTCCCTGACGCTCTCTTGTCGCCGCCGTTCCAGCCGAAGGGGACCGAAGTACCCCAGTGCCGCTCCCGTCATGGTGCCCGCGAAGCCGCAAATGGTCCCAATCAGTGCCGAATCCATCCTAATTTTCCTTCCCGAGAACCGCGCCGTCCGTAGCCGTGAGCAGAACCGACTGCCGTTCACCCCAAGACCAGATGGCGATCCATCCTCAGCATGGCCTGGCGGGCAAGCCTCAAAACAGCCTGCCAAGGTTCTCCCTGAGCTGATCTCAACCTCATCCACAATTCCGCGTGTTATTCACGCCGCAAATCACGGACCTGACCTGCTCGAAGAGGTCACAGCCTTGGATGACCTCCAATCTGGGTATGGTGGTGGCGTTCGGCCTCGATCCAGAAGGTGAGCGGGTCGTTGGAGGCGATCTTGTCGTCCCAGTAGCCAGGGGCGGCGCGGTCGCGGACCTCTTGGACGAAGCGCCGGTAGTCGCCGGTGCTGCCGGTGAACGGCAGGGCTCGCAGGGCGGGGGTCAGGAAGAGGTCGGCCAGCGCGACGACCTCGGGATAGCCGCAGGCCGCGAGGGTGAGGCTCTGGCCGTGGCCGGCCCAGGCCGGGTCGCGCAGGACGCCCCGGCGGCGGTCCAGGGCCTTGGTGAAGCGCCGGTTGTCCCACCAGGTGCCGCAGATCCGCAGTGCGTCGTCCATCGCGCGGGCGGCGTCCCGCCAGCCGTGTCGGCGGATCAGCCGGTAGTGGCGGCGCTGGGCTTGGATGATCTCCGGCAGGGCTGTGACGGCGAACTGCTGTCCGTGGGCTCCGGTCCAGCGGCAGTGCCGCAGGCAGAGGGCCGTGCCGGGTGGAGTCCAGTGCCGGGCATGGCGGACCCGCTTGGCCGCCAGGCAGAGCGCGCAGACCGGGCGGAGGGACCAGCCCGGGTTGAGCCGGTCGCGGCAGGCCGGCGGCAGCAGCGCGGTGAAGTCCGCGGAGGCCAGGTCGGGCAGCGCGAGCAGGAGCCGGACCAGCGGTTGGCTGGCGGCCTGGGCGAGAGCGGCGGGCAGCGGGATCCGGTCCGTGCGGAACGGCCGCGGGCCGGCGAGCTGGTCGTGGAGGTCGTCCGGGAAGAGCCTGTTCGCCATCGCCAGGCGCTCGATGTAGGAGTCCTTGCTCTCGCGGTGGAGCGGAGCGACGGACCGGGGCAGGGGCCGCAGCCGTGAAGGAGGCAGGAACGCCGTCACGCCGCGTCGTCCTCGGTGTCGTCCGCTTCCGGAGTGGGCGGCTCGGACTGGGTGCTGTGGTCGACGGGGATGCTGTCCAGCAGACGGCGCGTCACCTGCTCGCTGCCGTCGGCGATCGCGCTGATCGCTGCCGCGCGAAGCAGGTGGGACAGGCTGCTGATGCTGCCGCCGATTCGGGCGTGCAGGTATCGGGCGAGCCGGGCCAGCGATCCCGGCTCGTGCCGGTGCAGCCGCAGGGCCTGTTCCATCGTGGCGATCATCGCGCGCCATTCGGCCTGGCAGGCGAAGTTGCCGGTGTGCTGGAGCACGCAACGGGCGGCGATCTGCTTGCCTCGGACCCCGGTGAACAGGCCCTCGCGCTCGACGTTGATGCCCGCGTAGACGAACGTGGCGGGGATGTGCTCCGCGAAGTACTTCAGGTGGTCGGACAGGTCCTTGCCGGTGGACGTGGCCATGTTGATGTTGTGGATCTCGTCGACCAGCACCAGGTCGCACTTCGCGTCGATTAGGATCTCGCAGACCGCGTCGGCGATGTCCATCTCGTTGTGCCGCGACTTCAGCGGCAGGTCCAGGAAGTGCGCGAAGCGGGTCGCGAGCTTGCGCGGGGATCCGTTGGGCGGGGCGGAGATGTAGACGACCGGGATGCGCTCGTTGCCGGGATAGCGCTGACGGACCCGCAGCTCGTGCGCACGGCCCAGCTGCTTGATCGCGGTGGACTTACCCGTCGCCCAGGGGCCGGAGACGATCAGGCCGCGCCGGGCGCTGATCTCCCGCCGGTTCAGCAGGGTCAGCCGCCGGCCCTGGTGCAGCACCTCGCGGATCGTCGGGGTCTCCACGATGATCAGCTCGGAGTGGTAGGTGACCCTGGCCTCGTCGTATCGGTCCCGCTCACCCGGTGTCAGGGCGAGCCAGTCGTCCGCGGGCAGCAGCGTGAAGGTGAGCGGGTCCTCGTGGACGAATCGGCGCCAGCCCTCCAGCGTCGTTGTGGGGTCGCGCCGGTCGTCCGGCATCTGGAAGTTCGTATCGGTTACCACCACTTCTTTGCCTCCCGGCGTGCGTCGAAGACCTTGAGCGGAACGATGTCGGCGAGTGCCTCCTCCTCGTCGTCCGGCGGTGCCGCGGCTGGGCGGGCCGGAGGATCCGGTGGAGCGGGCGGTGCGGGGCGGGGCCAGGTGGGTTCGCCGGTCGCCTCGGTCCGGGCGGCGACTTTCGCGCTGCGGTCGCGGCGGCGGGGCCTGCGCGGGGACGGGACATCGGGCGGTCCCTGGCCAGCGCGTTCGAGCAGGTCGCGGGTGGCTGCGGCGAGCGCGTCCTCGGTGACGGACAGGCCCTGGTCGCGCAGGTCGCGGACGCTGTGGTCCCAGGCGAGTTCGCCGAACGGGGTGGCGGTCTTGCCCAACAGCCGCCATGGGGCCGTGATCCAGCGGCCCTCGATGTGGTCGCGCAGCCAGACCAGCCGGATGTCGTAGGGGTCGTGGCGGACCTCCCAGCGGTTGTCGTGCTCGGCGATCCCGGACTTCTGACGCCGCAGCGGGACCAGCTCGTCGCAGTCGTAGATCCGGTGATTGATCTTGAGCCCGTAGGAGTTGACGGCCTGCCAGCGCGCGGGCAGAAGCTCCAGATAGTCCTCCGCGCTGAGCGGCAACGGCAGGTAGCCGGCCGTTTCGACCAGCGACGCGTACTTCTCGTTCGGACTGAACGTCCGCCCCGGAGCGAGGGGGTCGCGCAGGGAGTCGTGGGGCCGGTTCTGCCAGAGGACGATCCACTCCTGCAGCAGTTCCTGCAGCTGGTGCAGCGACCACAGCGGCTCGTCCTCCACCTTCCGTCCGCGGTGCTCGGCCGAACGGCCCGTGTAGCCACTCAGGAACTGGGCGAACAGCGAGGCGGCCGATCCCAGGGTCCGCTCGACGTGGGGCTTGTGGGTCGGCGTCCGGGGCGGGGCGTGGACCACTTCGGTGCCGAACGCGTTGCAGGCGGTGTGGAAGTTCTTCGACAAGAACGCCTTCCCGCCGTCGACCACGATGGCCTCGGGGATGATCAGCGGGACCGCCGCCGCGTGCTGGAGCCGCTCGTCCACCGACAGCAGCCGCTGGTAGGGCAGGGCGGAGTACTCCATCCGCAGGGCCTCTGGCCAGCCCGGCCGCATCGGCGCCGGAGTGACCGCCCGGGCCAACAGCAGCGCGGCATCCACGGACTTCGTCGTCGGCCGCAGCACCGCCGCGGCGATCGTCCTCGTCGCGATATCGACCAGACCGGTCAGCTCGACGCGGTCCACCACCCCGTTCTCCAACCGGACCATCACGTCGAACGGCGTGGAGTCGATCTCCATCAACTCACCCGGCCGGCAGACCACCACGTCCTCGAAGACGCGGTCGGGCTGGTTGGCCAGCGCGCGTCGAGTGCGGGCGGACCCGGTCGTGTGGCGCCCAGCGTCCAGCCGGTCGAACAGGCGGTAGAACGTGGCGCGCGACGGCATCGCGGCTGGCGGGCCGTCCAGCTTGGCGACCGCTTGGCCGACCTTCTCGAAGTAGTAGCTGACGGTGTGCGTCGACCGGTCGGCGGCGTCGCCCATCAGCTGCCGCAGCACCCCGACCACCCGCGGGTCGACCTGTCCCGCCGCTTGACGGCGCGGAGCCGCGTGTCGGTCGACCATGCCCAGCACCCCTTGCTGCTGGTAGCGGCGCCGACGCCACCGGACCGTGTGCGGACTGACCCGGCGGCCCGTCTCCGCGCTCAGTTCGACGGCCTTCGCCGCCTCTCGCTGCGTGAGCGTCTGCGTCGCCGGGTCGAACTCGGCCTTCGGGACGGCCCCAGCCGGGGCATCCGGCGGCAGGCCGGTCAGCACCTCGGTCATGTGGCGGTGCCACCACAGGGCCTTCTCTGCATGCTCCGGCGCCACCCCGTCCAGCAGGCCGGCCGGCAGCACCGGCGCCGCTCCGCCGGAGCCGACCACCTCGAAACCGGCCGACGTCATCAGCGTGGGCATGTGCATCGCGCTGATCCGGCCCAGCTGGTCGGCCAGCCGGACGAGAACGCCGGACAGGCCGACCACAGTGTGCAGTTGGCCGTCGAACCGGACCCGGTCACCTGGCCGCACCACCGCCGGACGCCTCAGCGCACTCACGCCGGCCTCACGATCGTGTCGCGCTGGAACGGGCTGCCCATGTCGATGAGCAACCGATGCCGCCAGAGCAAGTGGTAGAGCACCGGCAGCACTGCCAGGCGGTCCCCGACCTGCTCGGCCCCGGTGAACAGCCCTGTCGGAACCTCGAACACCTCCAGAAGCCGGGATGCGGCCGGTTCCAGCAGGTAGCGCGGATGCCGGTAGCCCGCCAGCCACTTCACCTTCGCGAACAGCACGGGGTCGATCCCACCGACCCTGCGGAAGTGCCAGCCGGCCAGCTCACAGGCCCGCGCGGTCGCCGCGAACGCCTCCGCGTCGGCCGGCTCGATCCGGTCGTCCGGGCGGACGTCCACCACGGCGGCGCTGCCGTCTGCGAAGCGGGCGAAGAAGTCCGGGACGTGCCCGTGCCGCCCCCTCGACCCCGGCCAGAACAGCCGGAACGGTTGCGCGGCAAGCCCGGTGACCTCGGGGTCGAAGTCCAGCAGCATCGCGTGATGCCGCTCCAACTGCGACTCGCAGGACAGCTGACCGCCAGTCGTCGCTGACCAGTAATCCCTGGTCACCGACCCCTGGCCGGCGTACGACCGCACAGCGCGTACCGGGCGAGCCCGCTCGAACCGCGACGTCCAGCACGTCGGCAGCGGCTCCCGACGCAGCACCAACTCCTCATCGGTGAACGCGACGGCGAACTCCATCGCCCTCATCACCCCGACATTCACCAGCACCCCCGGCACCCGTGGCCCGCCTCCGAGCCCTGATCCGAGGAAGCCATAGACGGGCACCGTTGAGCAGCAAGAACCGACTCAAACCGCCCCGGAGAGGGAACCGGAGGTGAGACGAACCGTGATCACCGGCAATTTCGGACGAGACAGACGTCGCTGGGCGACAACCTCAGCTGAGACTGCTGCCCGCGTGGTTGACCAGCACGGCAACCAGACCTGAGACCTGGCACGATCCGGGCAACGGGAACCGAGACAGCGACAACGAAGCGTGCGACGGGACACCAGGCGATGTTCGCGGCTCTCGATGTGACGGTGGGTCACCTTCGATGGGCGTCTCAGAAACGATGGTTTGTGAGACAGTCTGCCGGCAGGGCACAAAGACCCCGATTCAGTGTTCAAAACCCGTCTCAAAGCATGCCCGGAACCCATGGTGTTATGAGACGAGTTCTGAGACGATTGAGACATGACGACGACCAAGACCACCGGCCACCTGATCGGCTACGCCCGAGTTTCCTCCGACGACCAGGAGGCGCAGCTCCAGCACGACGCGCTGACCGAAGCGGGTTGCGCCCGGATCTTCACCGACAAGGCCAGCGGGAAGAACACCGACCGCCCAGAACTGTCGGCCGTCCTGGACTACCTCCGCCCCGGCGACACCCTGTGCGTGTGGAAGCTGGACCGCTTCGCCCGCTCGCTCATCGACCTGGTGACGATGGTGGACGCCCTGTCGGCGCGCGGGATCGGCTTCAAGGTCCTGACGGGCGCGCTGGCGAGCATCGACCCGAACACTCCGGACGGGCGACTCATGCTCCAGGTGGTTGGCGCAATGGCGGAGTTCGAGCGTTCGTTGATCAAGGACCGCACCCGCGCCGGACTGGAAGCGGCCAAGGCTCAGGGACGGACCGGTGGGCGGCCGTCCGTGATCAGCGAGGACAAGCTGACGATAGCCCGCACCCGGCAGGCGAAGGGGGAGAGCGTGAGCAGCATCGCGAAGGCACTCGGGATCAGCCGGGCGACGCTGTACCGCCACCTCGGGTAGGAGTGACGTACCACCGATGTATCACCACCCGCCCCGTGCCGATACCACGGACAGTCCAACAAACCAACCACGCACGAGATCGTTACTGCGAACGCCCCATTTGCTTCAATGCTGTCATCTATGATGAGCCATCGGGAATAGTATGAAGTACAAGATTGGGGGCGAGGCTCGGTGATTCGCACGGCCGCAGATCTTCTTTCGGAAATTCTCCGCAAAGAGTTGCCCAAGCTTGATCAGGTCCCCATAAAGCACGCCCCGACGATTGGGGACATGTACGAGGGACTGTCTTCTAACATATTGAATCGCGCCCTTCCAGATGGCTTGGGGCTGCGAGTGGTGACCGGATTTGCCTGCGATGGCGATGGCCGCATTTCTGGCCAAATGGACTGCATGGTAGTAAAGGGGGAAGGAGAACGACTGCCATACAGTGAAACTTACGTATGGCATGTGAAAGACATCATTGCCGTCATCGAGGTAAAGAAAAATCTTCACTCGGCCGAGCTTCGCGACGCATTTTCCCAACTCAAGACGGTCAGCGCAATTGAGCACCCTTATTATCAAGGCGCTGAGGAGCTAGAGGACCCCCATCGGAGCATGGGACCCTCAATCAGAACGTTTGCCGAGATGACCGGGCGGGCCGCCTGGGGGGCAGAAGGGATTGCCACCCTCTCATATGAAGAGGAGGCCATACTTAATGCCCTTGCCTTGGAGCAGGTCTCCGCAATCCGAGTCATTCTTGGAATGCATGGATTCAAGAGTGAGCAAAACTTCCGATCCTCAATGGTGGATTACCTTGAGGAGAACATCGGAAATATTGGCTTCGGTCCGACAGATTTTCCTCAGCTAATCATCTCCGGCAGCTATTCTCTCGTGAAGACCAATGGGCGGCCATTCATGGCACCCTTGGTCGACGGCTGGTGGCCTTTCTACTTCTCGACGCCAGAAAACCCACTGCAGCTACTGCTGGAATTCATATGGACGCGGCTAGATGAAATGTATGGATTTGGCCAGCAACTCTGGGGAGAAGATCTTGAGACGGAGGTTGGCAGGGGCCTATTGAGCTTCCGCGCTGTCCAGGTCGATGGGAGACGTGGCTGGCAAGCGAGAGTGCATGAGGTCGACAAAGAAGCGCTCGACAGGATTCCGGTCACTGAACAGTGGAGCCCCAGCTTTATCGGGGAGGAGGAATTTGCTTTGCTTATGCGGTTGTGTCAAGGCAAGGAAGTCCACGCCAATGACTCTGAAATGTTGTCATGGCTAGAGTCTCGCGGAATTGAATATGATGACGTGCGCGATCGCCTCCTGGAGACTCACCTTGTCGCATCTTACGGGCAGCAACTAAAGCTCATCGCAAAGGAATGCGGGCTGGCAGTTCTCCCGACTGGTGAATATGTCGCCGCAGAGAACAGCACTGGCCGCTTGAATCGCTGGATCGCCCGCCGGATGGAGTCGCACGAATATGCTTCGAATAAGCGGGAAGAATGAATTTCCAATAGATCCGACTCGGTTCGTACTTACTGCGAGTTAGCGGTTCTCCCTGTGCCCGGGTGGGAGTGTTGCGGAAAGTTTAATAGGCTATCGTCTCACGATCCCAGCTCCGGCATCGCGTACGCGCCCTGAGTGTGATGCCGTTTCCAAGCCCCAAATTCGCCAACTGGGCTTCAAGCCAGGCAAGTTCGGTTCAGGCAAACCAAGTAAAGACACCTTTTAAGAGGGTCTTAAGCCCTACTAATGGGCGTTACAGCTTTCCTCAGCACTACTGAAAGAGCCCCCGCACCGTCCCGTCCTTGTCGAGCGAGGCCGGATGCGGGGGCTCTTCCCCTTGCGCACTGTGAGGCAGGCTACGCCTCCGGTGGCACGCTGTAGCGACTCAGGACGTCGTCTGCCGTGGACTTGTCCAAGAGGCGCAGTTCCCACGGCCCGGTGTTGACGTCGAACTCCTTGCCGAAGCCGACCCACTTGCCGGCCATGCGACGGCCGGTCGGGTCGACCAGCAACTGAATGGCGCCGTGGTACCTGGCCCCCTGGTAGTAGCCGTCCTGTGCGGTCTGCTCCACCCAGGAGCCCGTCACGACGTTCCGATCAACGGTGAGATCGAAGGACAGCGGCGAGTCCGGATTGGACGACGCCCCGGGGAGGGAACGCCCCGTGATCCGGTTCCCGTTCTGGGACAGCACGACGTGGTGCAGGCCGGTGAACGTGTTCTCCCGGCTGCTGCTGAAAAACTCGTAGTGACTGACCCAGACTCCCGAGTAGTCCTCACCTGTAGGAGCGGGCGCGGCCTGCACGGGCACGCCCGGTTCATCACTGGTCACGTCGTGCCCTCCTGTACCGTCCACGCTGACCCTTGGCGGCAACTGTGGCGACTCGAAGCCAAGGCGGTCAACGGGAATCTTGGTGACAGCCTCAAGGGCTCGAACGTACACCGGACGGGGATACCTCACCTCTCCCGACTCCCAGCGCTGAACCAGGCGCTTGCTGGCGTCGTTCGGCTCCCCTTGATCCTCCCCGACTGCCCGCAGCCGCTTCGCGAACTCGTCCTGGCTGAGACGGAGCCCGAGGCGTACGGCCCGAAGGGTCTCATTCGGCGTAGTCATGGCTAGACGATAGGCCCGAACGTCGCCCAATGACGCCGAAATGACGTCTTGCCAGGACTCCGGAGTGACGCCCTCACGCCGTCGCAATGGCTCACAACGTCGGGGCACGATCAGCCTGCTGACAGTCAGAGGACCACGGAACCGGAGTCGGAGAGCGGTGACGATGACACGCGAGGACCACGAGGCCGATCGCCACAGGCGACCGCCCGGCAAGCGCGCCAGCCCGGCCTTGATCGCCGCTTGCCGCGCCGACTACCGCGAGGCCAGGGCGGACGACGACCGGCGCCCTCCGGACCCCTTCAAGTACGCCCTGCTGGGGTGGGAGGACGTGACCAGTGGCGCCGCCTGACAGCCGGCCGAGGTGCGCCGTGTGCGCCTCCTTCGCCAAGATCGCCCGCGCGTTCGCGGAGTCGCCCCAGCTTCCGGATCAGTCGGTGCTGCGCGAGATCGAGCTTCGCCGCCTGGCGCACGAACTCACCTGCAAGGCGGTGGCGCGTGTCGCTTCGTGAGATCGCCCGGCGGACACCGGATACGCCCGCCCCGGACGCTGATCAGTGCCCCGGCTGCCAGTACTTCGCCGAGGATTTCCCCACGATCGCACGGAACTTGGCGCGTAGACGGGCGCAGCACATCGCGGACGGCGAATGCCTGGTGGTGCACGATGTCGCCGAGTGAGCCGGAGTACCTGCCGCCGGACTGGACGAGCTTCCTGGGCGGGCCGGTGCCGTACCCGGTTGACCAGGACGACCAGGGCGGCACCGAGAAGGACACCGTGCCGTCCTTGGAGCCCGTCCCCGACTCGCCGACCATGGCCCGTCTCAGGATCGCTACGGCGATCGCCAACGCCCGTTCCCGCTTGGGCATTTGAGACTCCCATCCCAACCGGGTGGGGACCGCAAGGAAGATCGAGAGAGAGGACAGTGCAATGACCGCCCGTCCCGAATTCGAGTTCGTCACCATCGCGGCGTGCCAGAACACGGTGCGCAAGGCGTGCCCGCAGGTGGCCACCAACATCCCCGGCGTCGTCGCCTTGCGCGACAGCGAGCGGCCCGGTGAGGTGGTCACCATGACCCGCGAGGCGTGGGCGGAGTTCACCAGCGCCATCAGGTGCGGGGAGTTCGACCTGAGCGCGTAGGAGACCTGTGGACTGTCCGCTGTGTGATCAGCCCATCGCGTTCGACCCGGAGACAGGCCAAGGCTTCTGCTTCCGGTGCGACCAGTGGGCGACCGTCTACCCGGATCAACCGGACCCGTACCGGTACACACCCAAGAATCGGCCCTACCGGCCGAGGAGGCACGGTCCGAACGACCATCCGGGTAGCAACGGTGGGCAGTCCACGCCCGCATGACCCAAAAACGGCCCCGCCCGCGCGTCGTCCCTCGTGACGCATGGGCGGGGCTTCGCCGTCTACTACCTCACCACGTCCCCGCGGCTAGAACTTCCCCCGTACCGCCCTCACCATCACCCTGCGCCTCACCCTCGGCCCTCGTCCTCCGCACCCTCCGCCGCGCCGCCTTCGCACCTACTCGTCCGCGAGCGTCGAGAAGAGGTCGACCACCCGCTGCATGTCGAGCGCCTTGTCTCCGCCGTCGCCCTCCGCACTCCGGCGGCTGGGGCTCGGCGCCTGCAGGGGTTCCTCGTCAAAGTCGGCCTCGTTCTGGTCGACGGACTCCCGCCAATCGTCGAGCACCGAGTCCACCGACACCCCCGCCCGGCGCGCGATCGACTCCACGACGTCAGCGGCATTCCTGGCCGCCTCGAAGTCGTACTCGGAACGCCAGTGGTCGGCCTCCGCCTCAGCGAGCCTCACCACTTCGTCCCGGACCGTTTCCCGGAGCTCCGGGCTCAGTTCCCCGAGTTCCACGGTTTCGAAGAACAGCTCCATGTCGGCGGGGTCATAGATCCGGGAAACCGTCAGATCGACGAGCCCGTTAACGACGTCCGGGGCTACCAGACGGTAGTGCTGCGTTGCGGCGAGCAGCGCGAGGCACCCCTCCGGCTCGGGACCGGCAGACCGCCACCGACGTGCATCGATCATCGCCGCCACAGCCCGAGCACACCACTCGACCGCTTCAGGCCCGCCGAACTCGACCATGAAGGGCATTACGGTGGCCAGGGTCGCGGGGCTCCGGTCGAACGGCCTGAAGCCGCCCCGTCCGGCTGCGGCCTTCCGCTCCTCCACGGACAGGTCGAAGAGCAGCTTGACCTTCTCGACGACCGTGTCGACATTGTCGATCACGGCCTCCTTGAGCCCTTCATGCCGGGCCGCCCCGGCGGCGACGTGATCGCCGCGCAGAACCCTGCGGAACATCAGCTGGGCCGGCATTCGGGTCGACCGCTTTCCGTCGCGGCAGCCGGGAAGGTCGAGCCCGGAGTAACGGAGCAGCATCAGCAGCTGCCGGATGTCTTGGAGGCCCGAGAGCAGCACCTCCGCCTCCCCCCGGGAAACACCGAGCCGGTGGAGCAGGTAGTCGCGGCAGGACGGATTCGCCAGCGCGATCACGTGCGTCCCCCGGGGCTTCGACGTCTGCCGGTTCCGGGTGGAGATGGTGATCCAGGTCCCTTCCAGGACCTTCAGGGCCTGCTGGTAGGCGTATGGCTCGAAGCCCCGGAGGTGGGCCCAGAGGGTCTTCTCCTCGATTCCCTCCGGAGGGTAGGTGACCAGGACCGAGAGGATTCCCCTCCCCACCGGCGACAGGTGATGGTACGAGCCGGCCCACAGCTCCTCGGGGTGGTCGAGGGCCTCCTTCAGGCCCGACATCAGGACGTCGAGCGACTGGGACCTGTGCCGGACGACCTGCTCCAGGATCCGGGGGCTGTAGTTCGGATGACCGATGACGGCGAAGTAGTCCTTGCCCCCGGCCAGGAGCTTCTTGTCACCCGCGGGCAGGTCCGAGAAATAGAGGTGGTTGTAGAAGATGTGGGCCTTCACATAGGGGCTGTAGTGCTCGATCTGCACTTCAGCCCGAGTCAGGAACTCCCCGGACCGCCTGATCCGGTCGCTGCGCTCCGTGGCGTCCCGGAACACCTGCTCCCTGGTTGTCAGGATGAACCGCTTGTTCCCGGCATCCGCCCGGCGGACCTTCTCCACGAACTGGGCGATCCGGTGGTCCTCGTTCTTGCCGGTGGTCTCGGCCAGGTCGGTCTGCCCCAGGAAGTCGTCGTAGTAGAAGATCTGCGGGATCTCGTGGTTCCAGGCGTCGAACCCTTCCTTCACGTCCGCGCTGATCTGGACCACCTGCCACTGCTTCTGCCCGTGCGCGAGCAGCGCCATCTCGGCCAGGATGCTCTTGCCGACCCCTGGAGGTCCCGTGACGACGCAGACCCGGTCAGCCTCCAGGATCCGCATGACCCGGTTGAAGTGCTGCGTCCCCACGTAGTACTTGGCCCGCTTCTCGACGCTTTCCAGCAACTCCTCGGTGCGGTTCCACAGACCGGCGTGCACGATCCTCGACAACACCGCCGCCGAGGCGGTCCAGAGCTTGAATTGTCCCAGCTCGACCTGCGGATGACGGGCGAGAAGGGCATTGAGGTCCTCCAGCCCGAGGACATCCGCATGCGCGGTCGGCAGCACGGGGGAAAGGAGGCGCACCAGCTCCTCCTTTGACTCCACGGTCATCGACACACTCGTCGCGAGGATGTACCGACGGATCCCCGTTGCGGTTTTCCATTTCGCCGCTTCCTTCTTCACCGCACGCCGCAGGGCCGCCCGCCCGCCGCGCAGGAAGTGCTTGCACTGGATGACCGCACTCCCCCCGGCGACCGCACAGCGCAGATCGACCCCTTTGTCCCTGCCCGGACCGAAGGATTCGACGTGGACGCCGAGTTCGGCATTGAGCAGCTCGGCCACCAAAGCTTCGAAGTCGACGGGCGACAGGGAGCTGAAGTCGTAGTCAGGCATGGCGCTGCGGTACCGGTCCTCACATCGCTGGTGCACGGGACGCCATCATCACCCAGCGATCGCGGCGCCCGCAGCAAGAGGGCGGCGTAGTCCGACCACGGGCCCAACAGCCTCCCGCAGAACGCCAACCGCCGCCCGAGACGGCTCGCGTCCCGAGGCGGCGGTACGGTCGGCACCAGCATCAGGGCTGCGCCAGCAGCGCACGGACCGGCCGCCGCTCTGGATCTACAGCCGGGCTACCCTCTCGTGGGCCGCCGTTCCGGCCGTGCTTGCTATAGCGAGCTTCTATGTGAGTGGCTTGACACATTCGTTGATCTTGACGACGGACATGCCGCTCCTCACTGATCCGCCGGGGCCCGTACGGCCGTCGGCTCGGTTGCTCCCGAGCAGTCTGCTACACCTCACACCCCGCCGGTCGGGTGCTGCGGGCCCGGGGGCCGCCGGGGCGGGGCGGGGGCAGGGGGCGGGGCTCCGGCTTCCGGCTCAGGCGATCCAGGCCGGGAGGAGGCGGTCGGCGTCGCGCGGGGCGAGGGCGCAGGCGCCTTCGGGGGTGCGGGCGTCGGGGTTGTAGGCGTGGGAGGGGGACGGGGAGGCGACGAGGGCGGTGAAGCCCTCGGCGGTGGTGATGCGGCGGGGCACGTCGGCGGGGAGGGCGAGGGTGTCGCCGGCGGCGACCGTCAGGGTCTCGCCCGCGAGGTCGACCTCGGCCGAGCCGGCCAGCAGGGTCCAGATCTGCTCGGTGTCCATGGCGTGCAGCGGGCCCTGCCGGTCGGCGGGCATCTCGACCCGCCACTGGGCGAGGGCGGTCGCACCCTGGGTGGGTGAGGCGAGGGTGGTCATGACGGCGTTCGGGGTCTCGGTGCGACGGGCGTCGGCGGAGCGGATCACGGGCATGGCGAAGGAACCCCCTAAGATGGACAATGTCGTTGTCTATATGGTCAATGAGGTTGTCTATCGTGTCAAGCGAACCCGCCCCGCCCGGCTTCGAGCTGCCGCTGCGCCTGCTGCTGGCCTTCCGCACGATCATCGACGAACTGCACGAGCGGATCGCCCGCGAAGGGCACCCGGACCTGCGCCCGATGCACGGCTTCGTCTTCCAGGCGATCGGCCCCCGGGGCACCACCGCCGTCGAACTCGGCCGCCGGCTCGGCGTCTCCAAGCAGGCCGCGGGCAAGACCGTCGAGACCCTGGAGCAGCTCGGCTACGTCGAGCGCGGCAGCGACCCGGCCGACGCCCGCCGCAAGGTGGTCCGGCTCACCGAGCGGGGCGTGGACTGCCTGGTCCGCTCGGCGCGGATCTTCGAGGAACTGCGCACCGAGTGGTCCGCCGCCCTCGGCGAGGAGGAACTCCGCCGGATCGAGGACGGTCTGCGGCTGCTCGCCCCCGGGGACCCGTTCCGGCTCGACACCCCGCGCTGGTTCGGCAGCCCGTGAGGAACGCCGCACCAGCGCTGGGGACGGCTAGAACGACCGCCCCTCCCCCCGGTACGGCGGCTGCGGCCCGGTCGGCGGATCCGGCCGGTCCCGCCGGTCGGCGCAGAGCGTGGAGCTGAGCCGGGTGAGGAGTGCGGCGAGGTCCTCGTACTGCCGCTCGTCCCAGTCCCCCAGCAGTTCCGCGAGCTGGGTGCGCCGGGCCGCGACCAGCCGCAGCGCCGCCTCCTCCCCCGGCTCGGTGAGCCGCAGCGGCAGGCCGCCGGTGCGGGCGGCGAGGCCGCGGCCCTCCACCTCCCGGACGGCCTCCTCGACGACCGAGACCGGGACGACCCGCCGCTCGGCCAGTTCGGCGGGCTCCACCGAACCGTGGTGGTGCATCTGCAGGAGGAGCCAGCTGGAGGCGGGCCGCAGGTCGAGCCCGGCGGTGGCGGTGATCCGCCGGAAGAGGTCGCGCCGGGCCTCCCGGGTGCCCAGGACGGACAGCGCGCGGGCGATCTCGTCCAGGGAGGAGCGCTCGACCGGGTTGATCCCGATCGACTCGCTGAGGTCGGGCGCGGTCACCGTGGAGCGCAGCTTCTGCTCGCGCAGGAACAGCGACAGCACGAAGGCGACCGCCGCGACGGGCACCGCGTACAGGAACACCCGGGTGATCGAGTCGGCGTAGGCGTGGTGGACGCCGGCCTGGAGGGCGGCGGGCAGCCGGGTGATCAGGCGCGGGTCGGCGGTGATCGCCTCCACCCGGAAGCCCGGCGGCAGCGGCTGCCCGGCCAGGGCGTCGGCGAGCCGGGAGCGCAGGCCGCTGGCGAAGACCGTCCCGAAGATGGAGACGCCGAAGGAGGCGCCGATGGAGCGGAAGAAGGTGGCGCCGGCGGTGGCCACCCCGAGGTCCTGGTAGCCGACCGAGTTCTGCACGATCAGCACCAGTACCTGCATCACCAGGCCCAGTCCGAGGCCGAAGACCAGGAAGTAGAGGCTCATCTCGGCGGTGCCGCTGTGCTCGTCGAGCCGGGAGAGCAGCAGCAGGCCGACCGTGGTGACGGCCGTCCCGGCGATCGGGAAGGCCCGGTAGTGGCCGGTGCGGGCGACGATCTGGCCGGAGCCGATCGAGGTGAGCAGCATCCCGAGGACCATCGGCAGCATGTGGATGCCGGACATGGTGGGCGAGACCTGCTGGACCACCTGGAGGAAGGTCGGCAGGTAGGTGAGGGCGCCGAACATCGCGAAGCCGACCACGAAGGAGATCACCGCGACCAGGCTGAACGTCCGTGAGCGGAACAGCCGCAGCGGCAGGACGGGCTCGGCGGCCGAGCGCTCCACCTGGACGAAGGCGAGCAGCAGCGCCAGTCCGAGCACGCCCAGGCCGACGACCTGCCAGGAGCTCCAGGCCCAGGTGGTGCCGCCGAGCGAGGTCATCAGCACCAGGCAGGTGGCGACGGCGGCGATCAGCGCGGTGCCGAGGTAGTCGATCCGGTGCTCGCGCCGGGCCTCCGTGCCGTGCAGCACCGCCGCGATCACCACCAGGGCGACCGCGCCGATCGGCAGGTTGACGTAGAACACCCAGCGCCAGCTGAGGTGGTCGACGAACAGCCCGCCGAGCAGCGGCCCGAGGACGCTGGTGACGCCGAAGACGGCGCCGAAGAGGCCCTGGTACCTGCCGCGGTCCCGGGGGGCGACGAGGTCGCCGACGATCGCCTGGGAGAGCACCATCAGGCCGCCGCCGCCGAGGCCCTGGAGAGCGCGGAAGGCGATCAACTCGCCCATGTTCTGGGCGATTCCGCAGAGCACCGAGCCGATCAGGAAGATCACGATGGAGGCCTGGAAGAACCGCTTCCGGCCGTACATGTCGCCGAGCTTGCCCCAGAGCGGGGTGGCGGCGGTGGAGGCCAGCAGGTAGGCGGTGACCACCCAGGAGAGGTGGTCCAGGCCGCCGAGGTCGCTGACGATGGTGGGCAGCGCGGTGGAGACGATGGTCTGGTCGAGGGCGGCGAGCAGCATCGCCAGCAGCAGGGCCCCGATCGGCACCCAGAGGTTGGCGGCGGTGACCTCGGGCGGGCCGGGCGGGTGCGCCGGGCTCCGCCCGCTCGCGGCGCGCGGCTCCGTCATGACGTCTCCACAGGCGGCATGGCCTCTCCGTCGGGTCGCGGGGCCGGACGACCGGACGCCCAGGTGGATGATCACTCCCCGTTCCCCATGCTGGCAGATATGTCCCGTTATGCTCCGCCGGGTTGAGCCGAACGTAAGCACCGGACCCGTCGTGGGCGTTCCGGCGGTTTCCCCCGGGGCCAACCACCACCAACCGGCACAACACCCCCGCCGGGGGCCGGACGCCCCTGTCCCCCCTCCGGGACGTCCTGCATAATCAGGCCCGATCGCGAGACCCGAGAACCGAGGAGGACCGGCCGATGCCGGACCAGCACTGCCCGACGTGCGGCACCGCACGCTCCACCGGGTGCAGCTGCCTCCCCGACCGGAGCCTCGACGAGACCACCGTCCTCCCGCACCTGGAGGGCCCGCCGCTGGTCCGCCCGTACGTGCCGCAGGCGCCCGAGCAGGTCGCCGACGAGCCGCCGCTGACGGCCGACCCGTTCGCGACCACCGTGCTGCCCCCGGTCGCGCCGGCACAGCCTGCACAGCCGGCACAGCCGATGAGGCATCCGGTGCAGCAGGCCCAGCACGCACAGCAGATGCAGCCGCCGGCCACGCCCCCGCTCGGGCCGGACGCGGACGCCTACGCGACGACCGTCCTGCCGCCCGTCCCGGGCCCCGCACCGGACGCGTACGGCAACGGCGCCACCACCGTCCTGCCCGCGGTCCCGCCGGCCGGACGGCCCGGCCCGGACGCGTCCGGGGACGAGCTCGGCTACTTCCCGTTCGACAGCGGGGCCCCCGGGCCCGACTCCGCCCCCACCGGCGGACGGGCCGCGCGCCGGGCCGCCGAGCAGTCCGAGCGCGGCCCCCTCGCCGGGCGCAAGGGCCTGATCGCGGGCGTCGGCGCCGGACTGCTGGCGCTCACCGTCGGCCTCGCGTACGCCGTGACGCCGTCCTCCGAGCCGACCCGTCGGGCCGAACCGGCGCCCACCACCTCGCTCGCCCCCGCCCCGGTGGAGCCGCCGACCGTGGCCGCCCCGGCGCCCAGCGCCCCCACGCCGACCCCCGAGACGCCCAGCCCGAGCGCCACCCGGTCGGCCAGACCGAGCCCCACCAGGACCCCCACCCCCACGCCGACACCCACCCCGACCCCCACCCCGACACCGACGCCGACCCCCACGCCGACGCCGACCCCGACGCCCACGCCCACCCCGTCGCAGACCCCGCGGCTGCTCCAGATGGGAATGAGCGGGCCCGACGTCAAGGCGATGCAGCAACTGCTCGTCGGCGCCGGGTGCGGATTCGTCGACAAGTCGCTCGTCACCGGCACCTTCGACTGGTGGACCCAGACGACGCTGCAGGACTACCAGCGGCAGAACCGGATCAAGGGCGAGAACGGCGTCTACGGCCCCAAGACCCAGGCCGCCCTCACCGCCGACCCCGGCTGCTGAGCGGGGCCGGGCGGGAGGCGGCCGCGCCGTCGGCCGGTCCCACCGCCGGCCACCCGCACCACCTGCTGACCGGCGTCAGCCGGTGATCGCCCCGAAGATGCTGACCCCGGCCAGCACCACCATGATCGCCGCCGCCACCCGGACGATCAGCTTCATCGGCACGTACTTGAGCAGCTTCTGCCCGCCCACGATGGCGATCCCGCCGACCGCGCAGAGCGCCAGCCAGGAGCCCAGGCCGACGGCCAGCGGGTCGGCGTACTTGGCGGCCAGGTTGGCGGTCATGATCTGGGTCAGGTCGCCGAACTCGGCGACCGCGACGACCGCGAAGCTGGTCCCGGCCACCTTCCAGAAGCGGTTCGAGGACGGCTCCTTGGCCGCGTGCCCCTCCTCGTCCTCACCGCCGTGGAACAGCAGCATCGCCGCGCCGACCAGGAACAGCGCTCCGGTGACGCCCTCCACCCAGCGGTGCGGCAGCAGCGAGAGCAGGTGCCCGGCGGCCAGCGCCAGCACCACCTGGAGCAGCATGGCGGCGGCGACGCCCGCGAAGACGTAGCTCGCCCGGTACTTGGTGCCGAGCACCAGGCTGGCCAGCGCGGTCTTGTCCGGCAGCTCGGCCAGGAAGATGATGCCGAACGTCAACGCGGCAACGGTCAAACTCATCGGAGGAACCCCTCGGTCGGCTGTCCGGCCTCCGCAGGTCCGTCAGGGGACGCTTCGGCCCGACAGCACTGGAAATGGTCACAGCACTGCGGCCGAAGGTCTCGCCGGCAGCCGCCATTCGAGCGGTGCCCCGGGCGCCGGGCCCCTGGGGGCCAGTATGTCGACGGTCCGGTGGAGGGCTACTCCCCTTCAACGCGCTCCAGCCTACCCGACGCCGTGGCCGCCCGGCCCGGCGTCGGCCGTCACCAGACCCCGCCCGACCAGCTCCAGCACCACCACGACCGCCACCGACTCCACCGCCAGCAGCCCGATCAGCACGAACAGCTGCACCGCGCCCGCCTGCACCGGCGAGGCGCCGCCGAGCAGCATCCCCACGAAGGCGCCGGGCAGGGTGACCAGGCCGACGGTGCGGGTCTGGTCCAGCGCCGGGACCAGCGAGGTCGCGGCCGCCGTACGGCAGATCTCCAGCCGGGCGTCCCGCTCCTCGAAGCCCAGCGCCAGCGCCGCCTCCACCTCGCCGCGCCGCTGCCGCAGCTCGTCCAGGGCGCGCCGGCCGGCGAGCGAGGTCGCGGTGAGCCCGCCGCCGATCAGGATGCCCGCGACCGGGATCACCGACAGGCCCTTGAGCGGCAGCAGCCCGACGGCCAGCAGCAGGGCCAGCACCGGCAGCACCCCGGCGCCGATCGGGGCCGCCGCCCAGACCCAGCCGGGGCCCGGGGTCATCCGCCGGCCCGCGGTGCGCACCGCGACCGTGAACATCAGCAGCACGAACAGCGCCGACCACCAGAGCGAGGCGACCACCCAGCTGATCACCGCGGCGACGGCGGCCAGCTGGACGACCGCCCGCAGTCCGGCCCGCGCCACCGCCCGCCCGTGGCCGAGCAGACCCCGGCCGGCCACCGCCACGGCGGCCAGCAGCAGCACCGCGGTGACCACCCCGAGCACCGGGGTGACCGGCAGCAGCTGCCCGGCGCCGGACGCCGCCAGCGGTACGGGTGCCGACGGCGGCGACCACGGGGACAGCGGCATCAGATCCAGCTGGTGAACCACATCCGGTCCTGCCAGGACGACATCGGGATCACCTCCGCCGTGTACAGCGGGTAGAAGAAGGCGAAGCAGCCCACGATCGCGAGCACGATCAGCCCGGCCCCGATCGCCCCGTACCGGCGGCGCTGGGGGCTGCAGCCCACCGGGCCGAGGATCGCACCGAGCATCTGGGCGACGGCCAGGCACAGGAACGGCACCAGCACGACCATGTAGAAGGAGAAGATCGTCCGCTCCTGGTACTGGAACCAGGGCAGGTAGATCCCGGCCACCGCGCACAGCACGGCGCCCGAGCGCCAGTCCCGGCGGAAGAACCAGCGCCACAGCAGGTAGACCAGCGCGAAGCAGGCCGCCCACCACAGGAACGGGGTGCCCAGGCCCAGGATCTGCGCCGCGCAGCCGCCGGGGGCGGTGCAGCCGCGCGACCCGGTCGGCACCTGCTCCCAGTACATCGAGACCGGGCGGCCGTCGACCAGCCAGGCGAAGGGGTTGGACTGGTAGGTGTGCGGGGTGCTCAGGCCGGTGTTGAAGTCGTACATCTGCGAGTGGTAGTGCCACAGGCTGCGCAGCGGCGCGGGCACCCAGGTCATCGGGACCTGCGGCAGCGGGATGCCGAAGGCGTGGTCCGGGGAGAGCCCGGCGCGGCCGTCCGCCCAGTGCCGGTCGTAGCCGCCCCCGCCGTTCGCACCGCCGGCCAGCCAGCCGCTCCAGGCGCCGACGTACACCACCACGGCCGAGCCGACCATGGCGAGGAGGGCGGGTACGGCGTCCCGGCGCAGCATCGAGCGCCAGGGGTGGCGGGCGCCGGCGGCGCGGCGGCCGGACTGGTCCCAGAGCACGGTCAGGACGCCGAAGGCGGCGAGGATCGGGGCGCCGTTCCACTTGACGGCGCAGGCGGCGCCGATGAGCACCCCGGCGGCGATCCGCCAGGGGCGCCGCCCCAGCCGCACCCCGTCGCCGTCGGTGACCCCGGCGAGCCGGGCGCGGACGTGGTCGCGGTCGATCAGCAGGGCGCCGAAGGAGGCGAGCACGAAGAACATCTGGATGCCGTCGAGCAGGCCGACCCGGCTCATCACCAGCTGGAGGCCGTCGACGGCCATCAGCAGGGCGGCGGTGCAGCCGACCAGGGTGGAGCCGAAGAGCCGGCGGCCGATCCGGGCCAGCATCAGCACGGTGAGGGTGCCGAGCAGGGCGGTCATGAACCGCCAGCCGAAGGGGTGCAGTCCGAACAGCTGCTCGCCGACCGCCATCACCCACTTGCCGAGCGGCGGGTGGGCGATGAACTCGGGCGCGGAGCTGAGCGGGACGGACTGCGGGACGGCCAGGATGTCGGCGTTGGCGTGGTCGGGCCAGGTGCCCTCGAAGCCCTGCTGGAGCAGGGACCAGGCGTCCTTGGGGTAGTACGTCTCGTCGAAGACGAAGGCGTTGGGGTAGCCGAGGTTCCAGAACCGCAGCAGGCCGGCGAAGAGCGCGACGCCGATCGGGCCGAGCCAGCCGGAACGGTCGGCCGCCCAGCGCAGCAGGCCGCGCGGGGCCGGTGCCGGGTCCGGTTCGGCGGTGGCCTGGACCGCCGGGGGGTGCGTGAGCGCCGCTTGCGTCATAGCCTCGCCGATTCGCCTGTCTGCGGGGCCCTGGGGGTTGCTGCACCGGGCCCGGGTCTGCTGCCCCGGCCGGGGCCGGGCGGTCAACAGCCACTGACACTATGTGGCGGTGCCCGGGAAGCCAAGCGCGACGGGCGCCGACCAGGTGACCTGGTCGGCGCCCGTACGAGCGGCCGTACACGTGGCCGCACAAGCGGCCGATTCGCTCGGCCGCCCGCCGTCACGCGGCGGTCTGCAGCTCCCGCTCCCGGACCGGGGCCGGGGTGCGGACCACGGCCGGGGCCGCGTTGTCCTGCTCGGCCGTGAGGTACGGACGCAGGCGCAGCGCCAGCACGACGATCAGCAGCGTCGAGCCCGCCATGGCCGCGAGGTAGAGCGGCCAGGTGCCGGAGCCGACCAGCAGCACGCCGACGGCCGGGCCGACCGCGATGGCGATCTGCTTCACCAGGGCGTACCCGGCGTTGTAGGTGCCGAGCAGCCGGGCCGGGGCAAGGTCGGCGACCATCGGGCCCATGGTGGGCGCGAGCAGCGACTCGCCGACGCCGAACAGGGCGTAGATCGAGACGATGGCGACCGTGGCGGCCATGGTCTCGGTCCGGATCAGGCCGGCGACCAGGGCCATCCCCCAGGCGCCGAGCCAGACCACACCGGCCGCGGCCATCGCGGTGGTGCGGCGGCGGCGCGCCGTGATCCGCACCATGAACATCTGCAGCACCACGATGGTGACCGCGTTGGCGCCGATCGCGAGGCCCAGGGTGGACGGCGCGGTGCCGACGGTGTCGGTGGCGAAGGCCGCGACACCGGACTCGAACTGGCCGTAGCAGGTGAAGAAGATCAGCCCGGCGAGGATGCTGAGCCGCACCATCGCCTTGTCGGCGAGCAGGGCGCGCAGGCCGGTCGGGCCGGTCGCCGCGTCCTGGACGGCGCTCAGCTGGGCCTTCGGCATCCGGGCGGTGCCGGTGACCAGGGCCAGGCCGAGGAAGGTGACCGCCTCGATGGTGAACAGCCGGGTGAGGCTGGCCGGGTCGGCGACGTTCACGATCTGCCCGCCGACCAGCGCGCCGATGCCCATGCCCAGGTTGACCAGGGTGAACTGCAGCGCGAAGGCGTGCGAGCGGGTCGCGGCCGTCGAGCAGCGGACGATCATCGTGGCGAGGGCCGGCTGGCAGGTGGTGACACCCGCGCCGAACAGGAACGAGGAGACCAGCAGGGCCGGCGTGCCGGTGGCGTGGCCGAAGGCGAACGCGCCGGTGGCGGCCAGGGCCGCACCCGCCAGCAGCACCGGACGGGGACCGTACCGGTCGATGCCGCGCCCGGTGAACGGGAGGACGGCGAGCGCCGCCAGCGCGAAGACGGTGAACACCATCCCGGCCGCCAGCGAACCCAGCCCGCGCACCTGGTCCACGTACACGAACATGTACGGCATCGTGAACCCGCTGCCGAACGCGCTGAGCGCGTTGCCGATCTGGACGCGGCGCAGCGGGCCGCCCGCCCCACGTCGCTGCTGCCTCTGCTGCTTCACCGTGCCGATCACCGTGCACATCCCTTCCTGTTTCCACTGGAACTCTTAAGCCCAGAAGATTTCAGACCTAAACTCTGCCGAGATAAAGTCTTAGCACCGGAAGACTGCGGAGTCAAAGGCTTAAGGAGTGCACGCCCGTGCGACACTGGTCCGCATGACTACGGACAAGCCGTCGCCGGCTGCCGACAAGCCCCCGCGGACCACTCCCCTGGAGTTCGGCATCGCCGAGCAAGTGGCCCTCTACCAGCGGGAGTTCCCCACCGTCGACCCCCAGGTCGAGACGATCGTGCAGACCCTCAACCGGGTCTCCCGGCGGATGGGCGTCGCGTACGACCGGCAGCTGACTGTGCTCGGGATCACCTCCGCCGAGTGGGAGGTGCTCAAGGCGCTGGTGGTGAGCGGGAGCCCCTACCGGCTGGGCCCGGGCGAGCTGGCGAAGCGGCTGGGGCTCACCCCGGCCGCGATGACCCACCGGATCGACCGGATGGTGGCCGAGGACCTGGTCACCCGGGAGCGGGACGAGTCCAACCGGGTGCGGGTGATCATCGAGCTGACCGAGAACGGCCGCGACAAGTGGCTGGAGTCGATGCGGATGGCCGCGGTGTTCGAGGAGGAGCTGCTGCAGGACGTCGTGGGCGAGGAGCGCACCGCGCTGTCCGGCCTGCTGGCCCGGATGCTGCGGCGGATCGAGGAGAGCCAGCCGGACGCGCTCGGACGCACGGCCGACCTGGCCTGAGCCGCGGTCGCGGTCGCGGTCGCAGGCCCGGAACGACGGAGTCCGGCTCGCCGGGGGTGCTCCCCCGACGGGCCGGACTCCGTTCTCGTTCAGGTGCCGCGGGGTCCGTGGACCCCGGACGGTCAGCGGGTCGGCAGGTCAGCCGCTCCGCGGGTCAGCGGGTCGGCAGGTCAGCCGCTCCGCGGGTCAGCGGGTCAGCGGGTCAGCAGGGACCGTTGTCGGTCCAGACGCCCCACTGGCCGCTCTGGGTCGGGTCGTCGCCCTTGGTCCACCACTTGTTGGTGTAGTAGTGGCCCTTCCAGGAGACCTTGGTGCCGCCGGCCGCGTAGGTGGCGTTCGGGTCCCAGCTCGGGGCGGCCGAGCAGGTGGCCGGCGTGGTCGGGGTGCCGGTCGGAGTCCCGGTGGGCGTGCCGGTCGGGGTACCGGTGGGGGTCCCGGTCGGCGTGCCGGTCGGGGTCTGGGTCGGCGTCGGGGTGCCGGTCGGCGGGGCCGGGCAGCCGGCCGCGGAGCCGTTGGTGGCGTTCACCATCGTGTCGAACAGGCTGGTGTTGGTCCCCAGGTCGTACAGCGAGAAGGCGAAGGAGCCGCCGAGGCCGTTGCAGTGCGCGTAGTCCAGCTTGGCCTGGATGGACTTGGCGTTCTCACCGCTCCAGAAGGTGGTGCCGTCGTAGAAGTAGGCGGCCTTGGCGTCGTCGTCCCAGAAGGTCTTGGACGGGTTGTCGACGAAGCCGGCCAGCTCCTTGTACATCTGGATGCCCGGGACGTTGCCGGACATCGCGGCGCCGGTGGCCGGGGCGGTGGCGGGCTGGAAGAGGCCGTTCTTGCCGTTGTTCTGGACGCCGGTCCAGCCGCGGTAGTAGAACGGCACACCCATGTTGATCTTGTTGGCCGGGAAGCCGCCGGGGATGCCGTACTGGGCGTCGCCGACCGTCCACGCCTTGATGGCGTTGTCGATCGAGTACTTGCCGTTGCCCGGCTTGGCCGGGGTCGACGGGTCGTTCGGGCCGGAGTACAGCGGGGCCTGGTGGTTGGTCGGACCCTGGGGGTCCCAGCCGCCGTGCATGTCGTAGGTCATGACGTCGAGGAAGGTCAGGTACTGACCGATCTTGTCGGTCTCGACGTTCATGATCTTGTCCTGGCCGGCGCCGACCGCCGCCGAGAGGGCGTAGGTCTTGTTGTCGGCCTTGCCCTGGGCGTCCAGCTGGTTGCGGAACTCCTGCAGCAGCAGGGTGAAGTTCTGCTTGTCGGCCGGGCTGGAGATGTTGCCGGTGTGGCCGCCGCCGCCCGGGTACTCCCAGTCGATGTCGATGCCGTCGAAGACGCCCTTGCCCGTGCCCGGACCGCCGTAGCCGGCGTCGGACGGGAGGTTGCCCTTGATGAACATGTCGAGGCAGGACGAGACCAGGTGCTTGCGCGAGGCGTCCGTGGCGGCCGCCGACGAGAAGTACTTGGAGTAGGTCCAACCGCCGATCGACAGCAGGATCTTGAGGTTGGGGTTCTTCGCCTTGAGCTTCTTGAGCTGGTTGAAGTTGCCCGCGATCGGCTGGTTCCAGACGTCGCCGACGCCGTCCACCGAGATGTCCGCGCCGAAGCTCTTCTGGTAGTCGGCGAAGGCGTCGGCCGCGCCGTCACCGGCGTTGGGGTTGTTGTCGTTGGTGTCGGCGGCCTTGGTCGCCTCGAAACAGCCCAGGTCGGACGGGGAGATGTTGGCGAAGTCGTAGATCAGGTAGTCCAGCTTCCCGGCCACGCCGGTGTCCTGGATCGTCTTCGGGTAGTACGCGTTGGCGTACACCGACCACTGGTCGTAGTAGGCGACCTTGATGCCGCCGCTGGTGGCGGTCGCGCCGGTGGAGTTGGTGGTCGCGGCGTTGGCCGCGCCACCGCCGGACAGCGCGAGGCCGGCGCCGAGCAGCAGCGAGGCGGTGGTGCCGGCCGCGATGGCGGCCAGGCTCTTCGGGCGGCGCCGGCGGGGCCCGTCCGGAGCCGGGGTCCCGGCCCTTTCAATGCGTGAGCGCAGCATGGGTGCGTGACTCCTGGGTGTGGGGGTTCCGTCGCCCGGTGGGGTGGCGCGTCCGGGGTGGGGCCGGACGACCGGGACATGACAGATCAGGGGTGGGAATCGAGCGGACAGGCCATGACGGACACCGGGATGTGCCGAACCGGCGCCCCCGGCACGAGGCCGGTGACGCCGGTTCAGGGGCTCCCTGCACCTGGGGAATAAAAATGGACTAGACCAACTCCCCCGTCAAGGGGTCCTGTTGGCCTTGAGACCCGCTTAAGGTTCCGCACCCGCCCCGGAACGGCGGCGCCCGGAGCCGGAACGGGCTCCCCGCGGCCCGGTGCTCAGAACCGGACGGCGTTCGCCACCTCGGCCTCCACCGTGCCGCTGAGCTCCCGGTTGGCCTGCGCGGTGGCCTGGGCGCTCTGGCCCGCCGCCACGTCCTGGACGGTCACCGCGGTGGCGTCCAGCAGCTTGCCGCTCCCGTCGGTGAAGTTCACCTGGACCACGTACCGGTACGACTCCTGGCCGTGGTTGGTGACGGTCAGCTGCGCCTGCGGCCTGCCGTCCGGACCGGTCGACACCGCGCCGACCGAGACGTCCCCCTTGGCGTCCAGCCCGCCCTTGATCCCGGCGACCGCCGAGGAGGCCGCCGAGACCGCCGCGGAGGCCTCCGCCTGCGCCGAGCCGAGCAGCCCGCCCACGCCGCCGGCCGCCGAGGCCAGCGCCGACGCGGCGGAGGCGGCGGCGCTGGCCGCCTTCTGCACCTCGCCGGCCGCCGCGGAGGCCTCACCGCGCGCACTCTTGCCGGAGGAGCAGCCGGCCAGCACCGCCGAACCCAGCACGGCGGCCGCCAACACCCCTGCGGCCAGCCGGTGCTGACGGTTCGTCGGTACGGCCGGGCGCGGTGCGGTGCGGCGCGGCCCGGAGGCGGCCCGGGTGAGCGGCTGGCGGTCCATGCGGGTCCTCGTTCCTTCCGGCGCCGGGCTGCCCGGCACACCTCCCGCCCACCCTCCGAGCCGCCCGCCGCGCCCGCCAGCAGGGGTGGTGCCTCCGGGTGAGGCCTCCTGCGGCCTTCCGGACGGGGCCCGGCCTCAGGACAGCCCGGAGCCCTCCTGCTCGTCGGCCTCCACCGCCGCCCGCTCCTCGCGCAGCCGCACCAGGTGCCGACGGCGCGCCACCACCCCGTACGCGCCCGCCGCGCTCGCCACGAAGGCCAGCGCGCCGACCCACGGCCGGTCGAAGACGTGCCCGGTCAGGTGGTCCAGCGAGTACCGCCCGGGGCCGGCCAGGCCCATCGCCAGGGCGGTCCCGCCCAGGAACGCCGGGTACTCGTAGCCGCCGGACATCGCGAAGAAGCCCGCCGGGGCGTGCACCGCCACGGCCCCGGCCATCGTCCCGGCCACCACCGCACCGGCCGCCGGGGTGGCCAGCCCGGCCACCAGCAGCGCGCCGCCGCCCGCCTCGCCGACGCCCGCCGCGATGGCGCTCTCCCGGGCCGGGTGGAAGCCCATGTGGTCCATCGCCTGGGTGGTGCCCTCCAGGCCGCCACCGCCGAACCAGCCGAACAGCTTCTGGGTCCCGTGCGCGATCAGCACCCCGCCGACCGCGCTGCGCAGGGCCAGCAGGCCCAGGTCCCTACGGTTCAGGCACATGTCGCATCCTCGTTTCCGCCGGGGGAGTGGTCGTCCGTACCTCCATGGCACCCGAGAGCGCCCGCCGGCTCGACCCGGGGCCGCCATCCGGGCGAATCCGGCCCCGACAAGGAATGCTGGGCCCATGTTCGTCTTCAACCTGGGCAGCGCCTTCATCACCTTCTTCGCCGTGGTCGGCCCGCCGAAGACCCTGCTGACCTTCGCCAGGCTGGCCGGGGACCGCAGCACCCGGGAGCTCCGGCGGCTGGCCGCCTGGAGCACGGCCGTCTCGGCGCTGATCGGCCTGGTCCTCGGCTTCGGCGCGGACGAGGTGACCACGCTCTTCCACATCAGCGACCAGTCGCTGCAGCTCGCCGGCGGGGCGATCTTCTTCGTCTACGCCGTCGCGCTGGTCTTCGGCCTCCACCTCGGCGCGGACGGCGACGACGACGAGCACCTGGGCAACCCGCTCGTGGACGGCATCCGCGAACTGCTGCTGCCGTACATCGCCAGCCCGCTCGCGATCACCGCCGTCCTGGTCGCCTCGCTCAACCAGGACAACTGGGGCTGGAAGGCCGCCGTCGCCGGGGCGTACGTGGCCGTCGCGGTGCTCAACTACCTCTGCGTGGCCGTGCTCGCGCCGCTGATGCGGCGCACCCACAGCACCTCGCTGGAGGTGGCGTCCCGGCTGCTCGGGCTGCTGCTCGCGGCGGTCGGCGTCGAGCTCTTCCTGGAGGGCCTGGCCGGGCTCGGGGTGCCGCTGCCCGCCGGGCACTGAGCCGCAGCCCCCGGGCGGGCGCTCAGCCGGCCGCCAGGAGGGTCAGCACCTCGCCGATCCGCCCGCGCACCAGCGGGTCGGCGACCAGCCCGTCCGGGCCGACCGCGCCGCGCTCCAGCGGGATCCGCACGCAGGCCTGCGCCAGCACGGCCGCGCCGGTGTAGCCCAGGACGGTGCCCAGGGTCGCCTCGGCGCCCTGGCCGCGGCCGGGCCCGGCGCAGTTGATCCAGGCCGCGGGCTTGTCCGAGATCTCGATCCCGCCGACCGTCCAGTCCAGCAGGTTCTTGAACGAGCCGGGCAGCGTCCCGGCGTACTCGGGGGTGCAGACGAGCAGCGCGTCGGCCGCCTCGATCGCCGCCCGCAGCGCGGCCACCGGCTCCGGCAGGGGGTCGGTGTCGTGGTCCGGGTTGAAGTGCGGCAGCCCGGCCAGGTCGGCGTAGTACGTGGTCCGGACGCCGGGCAGGTCGTCGGCCACCGCGGCGGCGGTGCGCAGCACGGCCTCGTTGGCGGAACCGGCCCGCAGGCTCCCGGGCAGCAGCAGGATGTGGCGCTCGTTCGGCATGCCGAGGAACCTACTCCCTGACGTCCGCGTCAAGGCCAACCGGCGCCAGGGCCGGCCGGCGCCGGGGGGGGCAGGCGGGCTCGCGCCGGTCAGCTCGGCAGCAGCGGCCGCCAGGGTACCGGGCTGGAGAGGATCATCGAGCTGGCCGGCGGCCCGTACCCGCCGAGCCGGTCGCAGAGCGCCTCGAACTCGGCCATCGTGGCAACCGCGACCAGCAGCACGCAGCAGGCCCCGCCGGTGACCCGGTGCAGTTGCAGCACCTCCGGCCAGGTCGCCACCTCGGGGTCGCGCAGCACGCAGCGCGGGCCGTAGCACTGCACCTGGACCAGCGCGGTGATCGGCAGCCCGGCCCGGGTGGGGTCCACGTGGGCGTGGTAGCCGCTGATCACGCCGTCCGCCTCCAGGCGGCGGACCCGTTCGGCCACCGCGGGTGCAGACAGGCTCACCCGGCGGGAGAGTTCGTTGTACGAGAGTCTGGCGTCGGCCTGGAGTTCGGCCAGCAGGCGGCGGTCGACGGCGTCCATGGGGGCTCCCGGAGCGATGGTGATCAGCAGGTGTGATCAGCGGTTTTTCATTCGTAAAGCAGATCGACCGAACGCCTCGCGAACGACAACCCGAAGCCCTGTTGCGGTGCTCGTCGGCCATTCAAGCGGGGGACCGCGGCGCCGCACAATGGGCACCCCGGTGGAACCAGGACGTCCGTCCGCTCCACCGGACCCGGGCGACGCGGCCCGGACGGAGCAGGAGGGATCGGGATGGGGCACGACACGGTGGAGACACCCAGCCTGTCGTTCGGTGGGGACGGCCGGCCGGGTCGGGGCACCCCGTACGCGCAGTACGTGCGGCTGGAGGAGCTGCACAGCCTCCAGCACCCGCGCAGCAAGGAGCCGGCCGAGCTGTCCTTCATCGTCACCACCCAGGTGATGGAGCTGCTCTTCGACCTGCTGCGGCACGAGTGGACGATCGCCCGGCAGGCGCTGCGCGAGGACGACCCGACCGCCGCGCGGGCCGCGCTGCGCCGCGGCACCCACGTCCAGGACGTGCTGGTGGAGTCCTGGGACCTGCTGGCCACCATGACGCCGCAGGAGTTCAACTCCTTCCGCGCCCTGTTCGGCGAGGCCTCCGGCTTCCAGTCCTCGGCCTTCCTGCACCTGGAGTTCCTGCTCGGCAACAAGAACGCCGCGCTGCTGAACATGTACGAGGGGATGCCGCAGACCCGGGCCGAGCTGGCCGAGGCACTGCGCTCCCCCGGCCTGTACGACGAGGTGCTCGGCCTGCTGGCCCGCCGCGGCCTGGCGGTGCCCGCGGCCGTCCCGGAGCAGCGCTACCGGCCCTCCGAGGAGGTCGCCGCGGCCTGGCGCCGGGTCTACACCGAGCCGGAGTACGCCGACCTCCAGCCGCTCGCCGAGACGCTGCTGGACGTCGCCGAGCGGGTCACCCGCTGGCGCCAGCGGCACCTCAGCTCGGTCAAGCGGACCATGGGCGCCAAGCCCGGCTCGGGCGGTTCCAGCGGACTGACCTGGCTGCGCAAGGCGGCCGAGCAGGACGTGTTCCCGGAGCTGTGGACGATCCGGGACGAGCTGTGACCGAGCCGGTGGCGAAGGAGAGAACGGGCATGACCACGCGCGAGGACTGCGCGGCGCTGGACGCCGTCGACCCGCTGGCGGCGTTCCGCGAGGAGTTCGCCCTGCCGGACGGGGTGATCTACCTGGACGGCAACTCGCTGGGCGCGCTGCCGGTGCGCACGCCCGAGCGGGTGGCCCGGGTGGTCGAGCGCGAGTGGGGCCGGGAGCTGATCCGCAGCTGGAACGACGCCCGCTGGTTCGAGCAGCCGTACCGGCTGGGACGGCGGATCGCGCCGCTGATCGGGGCCGATCCGGCGGAGGTGGTCGTCTGCGACACCACCTCGGTGAACCTGTTCAAGGTGCTCGCGGCCGCGCTCCAACTGCGCCCGGGGCGGCGCACGGTGCTCGGCGACGTCGAGGCCTTCCCGACCGACCTGTACATCGCCGAGGGCGTGACCGGCCTGGTCGAGGGCGGGCGCAGCGTGCTGATCCGCCCCGAGGAGCTGGACCGGCACCTGGACGGCGACGTCGCCGCCGTGGTGCTCTCGCACGTGGACTACCGCACCGGCGAACTGCTGGACATGCCCGGGATCACCGCCCGGGTGCAGGCCGCGGGCGCCCTGATGATCTGGGACATCTGCCACTCCGTCGGCGCGCTGCCGGTCGAACTCGGCGCCGCCGGCGCCGACTTCGCGGTCGGCTGCACCTACAAGTACCTGAACTCCGGCCCCGGCTCGCCGGCCTTCCTGTACGTCGCCGAGCGGCACCTGGCGGCCGGTCCGCGGCAGCCGCTGAGCGGCTGGTTCGGGCACGCCCGCCCGTTCGCCTTCGAGCCCGGGTACGACCCCAGGCCGGGCATCGGGCGCTTCCTGACCAGCTCGCCCTCGCTGCTCGGCCAGGCCTCGCTGGAGGTCTCCCTGGACATCTGGGAGCGGGCCGACCTGGCCGCCGTACGGGTCAAGAGCCTGGCGCTGACCGACCTGTTCGTCTCGCTGGTGGAGGGCCTGGACGGGATCGAGGTGGTGACCCCGCGCGAGCACGCCCGGCGGGGCAGCCAGGTCGCGCTGCGGCACCCGGACGGGTACCCGGTGGTCCAGGCGCTGATCGCGCGCGGGGTGATCGGGGACTTCCGCGCACCGGACCTGATGCGCTTCGGCTTCACGCCGCTGTACCTCTCGTACACCGAGGTGTGGGACGCGGCCCGGCAGCTGGCCGAGGTGCTGGAGAGCGGTGAGTGGCGGGAGGAACGGTTCTCCCGTCGGGGCGAGGTGACCTGACCGGGGCAAGGGGCCGGCGGAAGGGGCCGGCGGCGGGGGGCCCTTTGCCATTAATAATGCGCAGTATTAATCTGGTGCGCATGGCAAGGACATCGGCGGGCCACGAGACCCGCGACAGGCTGCTGCGGGCGGCGGAGGAACTCTTCGCCACCCGGGGCGTGGAGGGTGCCCTGACCAGGGACATCACCCGGCTGGCCGGACAGGGCAACCCGTCCGCCGTGCAGTACCACTTCGGCTCCCGCGAGGGCCTGCTCGACGCGATCATGGCCGGCCGCCAGGACCGCACCGAGCGGGCCCTCGCGCCGCGTCTGCCCGCACTCGCGGACGCGGACCTGTCCGGACTGCTCGACGCGCTGGTCGCGGCCGAGGCCACCGAACTGCGCACCGAACAGGGCCGGTACTGCCTGCGGATCTCCGCCCAGGTCAGCCACAGCAGCGGGGTCCGCACCCGGACCCCGCACCCCACCCTCGCGGGCGGCGGCTACTGGCGGCTGATCGAGCTGGTCGAGGAGCGGATCGCCGCGCTGCCGGAGCCGATCCGGCTGGAACGGATCGACCTGGTCCTCACCCTGGTGGGCGCGGCCCTGGCCGACCGGGCGCAGCAGTACCTCACCGGGTCCACCCCCCTCACGGACGAGGAGACCTTCCTCGCCGACCTGGTGACGGTGTCCGCCGCCATGCTCTCCGCCCCCACCCCCCGAAGGAGCACGTCATGAACGACCTCACCGGCAGGACCGTCCTGATCACCGGCGGCGCCCGCGGCCTCGGCGCCGAGGCCGCCCGGCTCGCCGTCGCGGCCGGCGCCAACGTGGTGATCACCGACGTGCTGGCGGAGGACGGCGCGGCCACCGCCGCCGAACTCGGCGAGCGGGCCCGGTTCGTCCGGCACGACGTGACCTCCGAGGCGGACTGGCAGCGCGTGGTGGACTTCGCGGTGGCGGAGTTCGGCGCCCTGCACGGCCTGGTCAACAACGCCGGGATCTCCACCGGTTCACTGCTCGCGGACGAGAGCGTCGAGCACTTCCGCAAGGTCCTGGACATCAACCTGACCGGCGTGTTCATCGGGATGAAGACCGTCGTCCCGGCGATGCGCGCGGCCGGCGGCGGCTCGATCGTCAACATCTCCTCGGCGGCCGGCCTGATGGGCCTGGCGCTCACCGCCGGCTACGGCGCCTCCAAGTGGGGCGTGCGCGGCCTCAGCAAGATCGGCGCGGTGGAGCTCGGCACCGAGCGGATCCGGGTCAACTCGGTGCACCCGGGCATGACCTACACCCCGATGACCGCCTCGGTCGGCATCCGGCGCGGCGAGGGCAACTACCCCAACACCCCGATGGGCCGGGTCGGCGAGGCGCCCGAGATCGCCACCGCCGTGGTCTACCTGCTCTCCGACGACTCCTCCTACGTCACCGGCGCCGAGCTGGCCGTGGACGGCGGCTGGACCACCGGGCCGACCGTCAGGTACGTCATGGGCCAGTAGCCCGCAGCGGGACCGGGAGCACGGCGCGCCCGGCGACGTGACGCAGCTCATGCCCGAGCGGGAGTTCGACCGCCATCGCACCAGGGAAACCTCGTCCTTGACGATCCGTCACACCCTGGGGAGGTTGGCGTGAACATCGAACTCGGCCCGCTCAAGCCGGATCCCTCCATGCTGGTCCTCGGCCTGGCCCAGCTCTTCCTGCTCATGTTCGCCCTCGGTGTCGTCCTGCTCCCCCGCATCGAACGGGTGCGGGCCCAGCGGTGGGACGCGACCGAGGGGCGCGCCGAACGGGCGGAGGCCGTCCGCGCCGAGGCCGAGGCGGTCCGGGACGCGGCGCTGCACGAGATCACCGAGGCCCGGCACGAGGCGGCCCGGATCCGCCAGGAGTACACCGAGCGCGGCACGGCGGCGATCGCGGCGGCCCGCGCCGAAGGCGTCCGCGACCGCGAACTGGTCCTCGCCACGGGCCGCGCCCGGATCGCCGCCGACCGGACGCAGGCCGCCGGTGTACTGCGGCAGGACGTCGGCGACCTGGCCGTCGTGCTGGCCGGCCGGGTGGTCGGCGAACCGGTGCACACCGTCGCCGCCCAACGCCGCACGGTGGAGCGGTTCTTCGCTCAGTCGATTGACTGACCGATCGTCAACTCGGCCACCAACTGGCGGTAGACGCCGAAGGCCGGCTTGCGCGTCCAGTCGTCGCGAAGCAGTCCGAAGTGGTGGAACGGACCCGGACCGGCGCTGTCGGCGTCCCGGAGGGAGAAGAACGAGTAGCTCCGGACGGCGAGTTCGCCCGCCAGCCCGGCCACCGCCCGGACCACCTGCTCCACCACCTCGGCCTGCCGGGCCTCGCTCCGCCCCGGACCGGTGGGCCAGCCGTTCTCGCAGATCCGCAACGGGACGGCCGGCCCGATCCCGGCCCGGGGCAGCGCGTCGTTCCGGAAGCCGGTGAGCACCGCCCGCACCGCGTCCGCGAGCCGCCCCTCCGGGACGGGGCGGAAGACGTCCGGGAAGAAGTCCAGGCCGACGTAGTCCAGGGCGCGGTGGAAGCGCTCGTCGGCGAGCCGGCCCAGCTCCGGCCAGAAGGTGTCGGCGGGGTCGAAGCTCGGCACCGCGTTGAAGCCGACCGCCAGGTGGTCGTAACCGCAGGCCAGCGCCTCCTCCTTGGCCGCGACGACACCCTCGACAAGCGCCCGGCGGACGTTCGGGGTGCTGCCGTCGAGGACGGGCAGGTCCAGGTTGGGCTCCTCGCAGATCTGCAGGAGCGCGAGGCGGGGGCCTTCGGCCCGGACGGTCCGCCGGACGAAGTCCAGCCAGCCCGCCAACTCCCCGCTCTGCTCGCGGAACTGGAGCACGAGGTCGAGCTTCCGCCCCTCGGCGGCGTACCGCTCGGGCCGCTCCGGCGTGTGCGCGCCGTCCGGGTACAGGCGGTAGGCGCGCACGAGCAACTCGGCCGCCTCCCCCTGGAGTTCGCGCAGGGCGGCGGTGATCTCCGCGGGATCGTCGGGGCGGACGGGAGGGATCAGCCCTGCCTCGTCGCCGAGCAGTCCACCGGGGTAGATGCCGAAGGTGAAGGTCATGGCGACACCGTAGCCGATATTTTTGGTGTCACTGCAAGTTTTAAGTGACACCATGATTCGGCGCTACGATGCGGCCATGGGACTTCGCGAACTCAAGAAGCAGCAGACCCGGGAACTCCTCTCCGACACCGCCATGGGCCTGTTCGCCGAGCACGGCTTCGAACGGGTCACCGTCGTCGAGGTGGCCCGGGCCGCCGGGGTCTCGCCCAACACGGTGTTCAACTACTTCCCGACCAAGGAGGACCTGTTCTTCGACCGGCAGGACGAGGTCGTCGGCCACCTCGCCGACGTGGTCCGCCGCCGGCCCGCCGGCAGCTCCGCCGTCGACGCCGTCCGGGCCGACCTACTGGCGGGCCTCGCCGACGGGGAGCCGACGATCGGGCTCGACCCCCGGATGGCCGCGTTCTGGCGGATCGTCGCGGACAGCCCGGCCCTGCGGGCCCGGCTGCTGGAACTCGGCGAACGCTCCGAGGCCGCCCTGGCCGCCGCCCTGGCCGAGGAGTCGGACGCCGGACCGGCGGACCCGCTCCCCCGGATGGTGGCCGGCGCCCTCGCCGGGGCCCACCGGGCGGCACTCGGCGAGGTGCGGCGGGCGATGGTCGCCGGGGAGCCGGCCGAGGAGGTGCGGGAACGGGTCGCGGCGGCGGCGGACCGGGCCTTCGGCCTGCTCGCCTCCGGACTCGCCGGATACCCGTCGGGGGGCTGAGCCGGAGCACTGGGTCGGGGCACCGAGTCGGGGCGCTGACGCGACTCGGGCCGCCCGGCCACGAGGGCGGGCGGCCCGAGGGGCACTGGCCGGGGCGTCAGCTGTGGCGGCCCCGGCGACGGCGGGCGGCCAGCACGGCGAGGCCACCCAGGCCGAGCAGGCCGACACCGGCCAGGCCGAAGACCACCGGCGCGTTACCCGCACCGGTCGAGGGCAACTCGCCGTGGCCACCGGGGTGGTGACCGCTCGGGTGGTGGCCGCTCGGGTGGTGGCTGGTCGGGGCCGGGCCCGCGCTCGACGTGGACGAGCTCGCCGATGCCGAGGTGGTGCTCGCGCTCGGGGAGGTCGGGGTCGGACGCGGCGAGGTCGGGCTCGGGGACGTCGGCGACGGGGACGTCGGGCTCGGCGAGGTGGGGCTGGGCGACGTCGGCGACGGCGACGTCGGCGACGGGGAGGTGGGGGACGGGGAGGTGGGGGACGGCGACGTCGGGGAGGGCGAGGTCGGGGAGGGCGAGGTCGGTGTCGGGCTCGGCGTCACCCGGCAGTCCGGCAGGTCCCCGTCGAACGGGTAGCTGTGGATCTCGTAGCCGCCCGTACCGGTGTGGATCAGGTTGCCCGCGAGGTAGACCCGGCCGTTGATGCCCGGCTGGGCGAGGGTCGTGGTGCTGCCCGGGTTGCCGGCCATGACCGCGCCCTGGAACTGGGCGCTGCCGTTGATCTGCGCCGAGGTCGCGGTCGGGAAGTTGTACAGCAGCTTGGAGCGCAGGTCGGTGGTCTGGTCGCCGGCCAGGCCGGTGCCGGTGTAGGTGTTGATGACCGGGCTGTCCCCGAGCATGTTCACCACGACGGTGGCCCCGGCCGGGATGTTGGTGAAGACCAGGCCGATCTGGCCGCCGCTCGGGGAGGCCAGGTTCTGGGTGACGTTGAAGACCTGCTTCATGCTGACGCCGTCACCGGTGAAGGTGGCCTGGCTGGAGGAGACGTCGACGGTGCCGGTCGCGGTGGCCCGCCCGACGCAGTCGGAGACCTCCTCGATCTGGGTCAGCACGTCCTGGTAGGGCGCGGCGGCGTTCGGGTCCTGGATCGACCGGCCGGTGGGGTCGATGCTGACGGTGCCGGTGACGCCGCCCGCGTGGCGCAGGTTGCCGAAGGCCGGGCCGTGGGAATCGCTGCCGCCGATCAGGATCGAGTTGCCGGTCCTGACGTCGACGTTGCCGCCGCTGGTGACGAAGTCACTGCCGTCGGGCGGCACGACGCGCGAGCCGACGCCCACCACGCCCATGTTGTAGACGCCGCCGCCGTTCTTGTCGACGGTCAGGTTCCCCAGCGTGACGATCTTGCCCTCGGCCTCGGCCGCGCGGCCGTTGACGGTGTAGTCGCCGCCGGTGAAGACGTTGATCGTGGCGTCCCGCCCGGTGAAGTCGCCGTTGTTCGGCGGCGGCCAGGTGGCGGGGCAGTCGGGACCGGAGCAGGCGCCCAGCGGCGGGGCGAGCGGGGCGGCCGAACCGACCGTCAGCACGGCGGCCAGCGGCACGGCGGCGACGGCGGTCGCCACGGCGATCCGGACGGCCCGGCGACGGCCGGTGGCGGGTGTTCTTCTCACGGCGGTCGCTCGGTGATCCGGCGAACCGGTGGCCTGACCCATCGACAATTCCTCCGCGCAGAGAAAAGGGCAGGTCCGGACGACCTGCCAGATTCATTCATATCTCCTGATGATCCCATAGATCAGAGACATTCAATCCTAAAACGGACTATTCACACCCTGCGGACCCTCAGATCGGATCCGAGCACCCTGCGGACGACCCCTCGTTCCGCCCGACCCGCCCGCCGCCGGGACCGCGGTCCCGCCCGCTCCCCCAGGGTCCGGCTCCCCGCCCGGCGGCTGGGCGGACTAGGTTGGAGGTCATGACCACCGAGGCCCAGGAGCAGGACGCGCCGCTCGTCGCCGTCGCGTCCGCCGACGCCGTACTGCGGCACCCCGAGGCGGGCGAACACCTGCTCACCGAGATCGAGCGGGCCCGCGCCGCACGCTTCCGGCAGGAGTCCGGGCGGACCGACTTCGTCGCCGGGCACGTGCTGGTCCGGCTCTGCGCCGCCCGCCTGCTCGGCGTCCCGGTCGCCGGGCTGGTGCTCGCCCAGGAGTGCCCGGACTGCGGCCTCGCCGACCACGGCAAGCCCTACCTGCCCGACCACCCCGGGGTGGAGGTCAGCCTGTCGCACACCCGGGGCGTGGTCGCGGCCGGCGCGGGCCGGCGCCCGGTCGGCGTGGACGTCGAGCTGGCCGGCCGGGGCGGCTCGCTGCGCGCCGTGGCCCGCCGGGTGCTCGCCCCCGCCGAGCTGGCCCTGGTCGAGGCGGCCCCGGAGCCGGACCGGGCGTTCCTGCGGCAGTGGGTGCGCAAGGAGTCGCTGATCAAGATCGGGCGGGTCACCCTGGACACCCTCGGGCAGGTCGACCTCTCCGCCCTGCCGCTGGACGTCCCGCCCGGCGCCCCGCTGCACAGCCGCTTCGAGGACCTCCACCTGCTCGACTGGACCGACCCCGGGCAGGGCGCCGCCGTCGCGGCCGTCAGCACCGCCCCGCCGCGGATCGTGGAGCTGGTCCCGGCGGGCTGAGCGGGGCACCGGGCCGGGCACCCGAGCGCGGGGCCGGTGGATAAGCGGTGTTAGCGTGCCTGGTCGTGGGCACGCCGAGCGCGCACGCCCGCCGTCCCCCCGCTGCCCACCGGATCAAAGGGTGCCCCGCCATGGCCAAGTTCCTGCTGAGCCTGCACGTCCTCGCGTCGGTCCTGTTCATAGGCCCGGTCGCGGTGGCCGTCAGCATGTTCCCGCGCCGGGCGAAGGCCGCCCTGGCCGGCGGCCCGGACCAGGCCTCGGACGCGGGCGTGCTGCGCGTCCTGCACCGGATCACCCAGGTCTACGCGCTGCTCGGCGTCGCGGTGCCGCTGCTGGGCATCGGCGTGGCCCAGGTGATGGACGTGCTCGGCCAGTCCTGGCTGATCGCCTCCATGGTGCTCACCGCGGTCGCCGCGCTCTCCCTGCTGCTCTTCGTGCTGCCCGGCCAGCAGGCCGCCGTGGACGCGCTCGGCCTCGACCCGGCGGACGAGCAGCGCACCAAGGCCGTCAGCGGCCTGCGGCTGCTGCCGATGACCGCCGGGGTGTTCAACCTGCTGTGGGCGGTGGTCGTGGTGCTGATGGTGATCCGCCCCGGCTCGACCACCGGCGCCTGAACCTCCGGCACCCGATCTCACGACACCCGACCTCACGGCCCCCGCCCTCACGACACCCGCACCCACGGCCCCCTCCCGCGGACGGGGTCGGTTCGAGTACCGTCCTTGCCCATGACGATCATGGCGGGCATGGGCGGCCCGACAGGGACCGGCGTCGGACCGCTGCTGCGCGGCTGGCGGGAGCGACGGCAGCTCAGCCAACTCCAGCTGGCCCTGCGGGCGAACTCCTCGGCCCGACACCTCAGCTTCGTCGAGAACGGCCGCGCCCGGCCGAGCCGGGAGCTGCTGCTGCGCCTGGCCGAACAGCTGGACGTCCCGGTGCGCGAGCGCAACTCCCTGCTGCTGGCGGCGGGTTACGCCCCGCACTACCCCGAGACACCGCTGGACGCCCCGTCCATGGACGCGCTGCGCGGCGGCGTCGAACGGCTGCTCGCCGCCCACGACCCGTACCCGGCCGTGGTCGTCGACGGCACCTTCCGGGTGCTGGCGGCCAACCGCTCGCTCACCCTGCTGCTGGACGGCGTCGCCCCCGAGCTGCTCCGGCCGCCGTTCAACGCCGTCCGGGTCGCCCTGCACCCGGACGGGCTGGCACGGCACATCGTCAACTTCCGGCAGTGGCGGCGGCACCTGCTCTCCCGGCTGGAGGAGCGGCTGGAGCCGGGGATCCACGCGGAACCGCTGCGGCAGCTGTACCAGGAAGTGCTCGGCTACCCCGAACCGGAGGAGGAGCCGACCCCGGAAGCCGCCGAGGAGCGGAACCCCTTCGCGCTGCCGCTGCGGGTCCGGCACGACGGCCGGGTGCTCTCCTTCCTGTCGACCGTCACCACCTTCAACACGCCACTGGACGTGACCGTCTCCGAACTCGCCCTGGAGACCTTCCTGCCCGCCGACCGGGAGACCGTGCAGCACCTGCAGTCCGTGGTCGGCCCGGACCGGTAGCCCTGCGCCGGAGCGGTGCCCGGTGGGTCGGCCCAACCCCCGGGCACCGCGCCGGCCCAGGGCCGCGAGCAGGAGCACCCCCGACCGCCCCCCCGCGGCGGCCTGCACCGGGACCCAGCCCGGGC
>NZ_JBHYGR010000042.1:43522-61037 GCF_042738155.1 Kitasatospora sp. NPDC059088
CGCGGCGCGCCGCCGCACCTCGGTGGCTGCGGGGGGCGCCCGCGCCCGCGCGCCGGGGGGGGGGGGCGGGCGGGGGGCCCCCCCCCCCCGCCCCCCCCCGGCGCCCCCCCGGGGCCGCGAGCTGGAGCACCACGAACAGCGCCACGGCGGCGGCCTGCACCGGGACCCAGACCGTGCCGGACGCGGTCGGCGCGAACCGGACGGCGAGCGCGACCAGGCTGAGCAGCACCCACCCGGCGTTGATCCCCGCCACCGCCAGCACCGCGGGCCGCGGCGGGCGGCGGGCGGCCAGCGCGCCGAGCACCAGGCCGTGGCAGGTCAGGAGCAGCCCGAGGACCAGCAGGGTGGGACGACCGACCCCGAGCAGGCCGCCGAGCGGACCGGCGAAGGCCAGATAGGCCAGACCGTTGCCCGCGGTGACCACCGCGTCCAGGGCGAGGACCCCGCGGACCGTCCACGGCGAGAACACCGCAGCAGGCCGGGCGGGGGTGACGGGGTGTGCGTTCGCACGCATGCGGATCGTCTCCTGACCGGGGTGGTGTCCCGGTGGCGCCGACCGCCCGCCCGGGTACCTCCACCCTGCCGGGCCGGATGGCGCCCGTCGATTACCCCGCGGGTCACGTACCCGGCCACCGCACGGGCGAGGCGCCCGGCCCGGCCCGCCCGGAGCTCACCGTGCGCGCGACGGCCGGTCCAGCAGCACCCCGGCCCGCTTCACCGCGCGGGCGGTGATCGTGGTCTCCGCGCGGGTGACCCCCAGCGGGCCCAGGGTGTCGGTGAGGAAGCGGTAGAGGCCGCCGTGGTCCGGGCAGAACAGCGTGGCCAGCAGGTTGGTCGGGCCGCTGGTGGCGAAGACGCCGTGCACCTGCGGGTGGCGGGCCAGCTCGGCGCCGACCTCGGCGAGCCGGCCCGGCGGCACGTCCAGCCAGAGGTTGGCGTCCACGGCCATGCCGAGCAGCCGGGGGTCCACGGTGGCGTGGGTGCGCAGCAGGCCGAGCCCGTCCAGCCGGTGCAGTCGGCGCCGTACGGTCGACTCGGGCGCGCCGACCGCCCCGGCCAGCACCGCGTGGGACTGCCGGGCGTCCTGCCCGAGCCGGTCCAGCAGGGCGCGGTCGAGGTCGTCCAGCGGCGGGGGCACGGCGGGGCGCGGGGCGAGCGGCCGGGCGAGCGCGGCGGCCTCCCCGTCGGTCAACCCGCCGGCCCGCCACTGCCCGGCGTCCGCGAAGGCGTGCAGGACGGCGTGGGTGGTGGTCTCGACGACGGCACCGGTCGCGGGCAGCTGCCCGTACAGCAGCCGGTCCCGGCCGTGGGCGTCGCCCAGCATCACGGCGCCGACCTCGTGGCCGCCCAGCATCACGTCGACGAAGGGCACGTCCGAGCGGTCGGCCAGCGCCCGGGCGAGGGCGTCCACCCGGCCGCGCAGCACCCGGACCCGCAGCAGCAGCGCGCCCACGGCGGCGTCCTCGACGTCGGGCAGCCGCACCACCCGGAGCACTCCGGCCTCGCGCATCCGGCCCAGCCGGCGGGTGACCGTCCGGGCGGAGACGCCCAGCACCTCGGCGATCCGGCCGGGCTCGGCCCGTCCGTCCACCTGGAGCGCGCAGACCAGGCGGCGGTCCAGGGTGTCCAGCACGGTGTCCGGATCCGTCGTGTCGAGGTCCATGGTGTCCGATCTCCGTCGCTTCGGGCTGCCCGTACGTCCTGTTCGGCAGTCCTGACGGTACTCCTTGTCCTGCCCGGCCGGAACGCGGCCGGAACGCGCCGGGACGCACCGGACCGGGGCGGAGCAGCACGGAACCGAGGAGGCAGGACATGGACGGACAGGGACAGGTCGCGGAGCTGTGGGCCCTGACGGAGGCCGTGGAGGCGGCGGTGCGCGAGGTCGGCGCGGGGCTGGCGGCGGCCCGGCCGGTCGAGCCGACCCCGGGGCGGACGGTCGAGGAGGCGATGGCCCGGTTCGCCGAGCTGGACGGCCCGGCCGCCGCCGAACTGCGCGAGCGGCTCACCGCGCTTCGCCCGCAGGCCGGGTGGGTGCCGGAGGAACTGGACGGCTCGGTGCCCGCCGAGGGCGAGTGGTGGGTCTGTGACGCGACCGACGGCGCGGTGCAGTACCTGCTCGGGCAGCCGCACTGGGCGGTGACGGCCACGCTGGTGCGCGACGGCACGGCGGTGCTGGCCGTGGTGCACGCCCCGGAGCTGTTCGGCGCGGGCCGGACCTACCGGGCGGTGCTGGGCGGCGGCGCCCAGTTGGACGGGCGGCCGATCACGCCGCTGGAGCGCGAGCTGGCGGCCACCGTCGCCGCCACCAGCCAGCCGCCGCTGGTGGCCGCCGACCCGGTGGCGCTGCGCCGGGCCGGCGAGTCGCTGTCCGCGATGGCGGGCGCGGTGCTCGCGGTGCGCAACCTCGGCCCGACCGCGCTCCAGGTGGCGCAGGTCGGCTCCGGGCACCTGGCGCTGTTCTGGCAGTACGGGCAGGACGCGGGCAACCTGCTGCCGGGCGCCCTGGTGGCGAGCGAGGCGGGCGCGACGGTGACGGACACCGCCGGGTCGGCCTGGACGGCCGGCTCGGACGGCTTCCTCACCGCCGCGCCCGGACTGCACGCGGACGCGGTGGGGGTGCTGCGCGCGGTCGGGTGAGGCCCGGGGTGGGACTTGGGTGAAGCCTCGGGCGAGGCCTCACGGGCGAAGCCTCGGGCGAGGCCACGGGTGAGGCCACGGGTGAGGCCACGGGTGAGGCCTCAGGTGAGGCCTCAGGTGAGACCGAACAGCGCGGCCGCGTTGTCGTGGCAGACCGCCCGCAGCCACTCCTCCCCCAGCCCCAGTCCGGCCAGCGCCTCCAGCTGGTGGACGTACCGGTACGGGATGTTGGGGAAGTCGCTGCCGAGCAGGACGCGCTCCCGGAGCCCGCGCAGGCGCGGCAGTTCGTCGCGCGGGAAGGGCACGTCGGCCTCGGCGAAGTCGGTGAACGCGATGGTGGTGTCCAGCCGGACGGCCGGGTGGCGCTCGGCGAGGTCGAGGAAGTCGCGGTACTCGGGCATGCCCAGGTGGGCGACCACCAGGACCAGGCCCGGGTGCCGGTCCAGCACCGCGCCGATCGGGCCGGGACCGGTGAACTTGCCCGGCACCGGCCCGGATCCGCAGTGGGTGACCACCGGGGTGCCGGTCTCGGCGAGCAGCCCCCAGACCTCGTCCAGCCGGTCGTCCGTCGGGTCGTAGCCGCCGACCTGGAGGTGCGCCTTGAACACCCGGGCGCCGTCCTCGATCGCGCGGGCCACGTAACCGGCCGCCCCGGGTTCGGGGAAGAAGGTCGCGGTGTGCAGGCACTCCGGGGTGCGGGCGGCGAACTCGGCGGCCCAGGCGTTCAACCAGCCGGCCATACCCGGCTTGTGCGGGTACAGCATGGACGTGAACGCCCGGACGCCGAAGTCCCGCAGCCGCTGGACCCGCTGCTCCTCGGCCTCGCGGTAGGTGATCGGCCAGGGGCGGTTCACCAGCGGACCGGCCGCGTCGAAGTACGCCCAGACCTTGTCGAGGACGTTCTTCGGCATGAAGTGGGTGTGCACGTCGATCAGCCCGGGCAGGCCCAGGCCCTGCCAGAACTCCCGTACGCCTGCGGACTCCTGGTCGTTCGCGGGGTCGTGCTCCCGATCGTTCGCGAGATCGTGCTCCCGATCGTTCACGCGGGCACCGGGCGGGCGCGGTCGATGATCGCGGCGGTGTCGACGCCGGACGGCAGGGTGCCGAAGGCGGCGCCGTGGTCGCCGCCGAGCCGGCTCGCGCAGAAGGCGTCGGCCACCGCCGGGCTGCCGTACCGGACCAGCAGCGAACCTTGGAAGGCCAGCGCCATCGACTCCACCAGCCGCCGGGTGCGGTACTCCAGGTCGGTCGGGTCGCTGAACTGCTTGCGCAGTCCGGCGACGGCCGCGTCCAGCCGGCGGTCCGCCCCGGCCGCCGCGTCGAGCTCGCCCATGAAGGCCTCGATCGTCTCCGGCCGCTTGGCCATGGCGCGCAGGGCGTCCAGGGCGGCGACGTTGCCGGAGCCCTCCCAGATCGACACCAGCGGTGCCTCGCGGTAGAGCCGGGGCATCCCGGACTCCTCGACGTAGCCGTTGCCGCCCAGGCACTCCAGCGCCTCGGCGGAGTGCGCCGGACCGCGCTTGCAGACCCAGTACTTGGCCACTGCCAGGCCCAGGCGCCGCACCAGCGCCTCGTTCCCGTCCCCGGCGAGGGTGAGGTCCGTCGCGTGGGCCAGCCGCATCGCGACGGCCGTGGCCGCCTCGGACTCCACCACCAGGTCGGCCAGCACGTTGCGCATCAGCGGCTGGTCGACCAGCGCCTTGCCGAACGCCCGCCGGTGCAGGGCGTGGTGGACCGCCCGGGTGGCGCCGTAGCGCATCCCGGAGGCGGCGCCGATCGTGCAGTCCAGACGGGTCATGTTGACCATCTCGATGATGGTCGGCACGCCCCGGCCCTCCTCGCCGACCAGCAGGCCGACCGCGCCGTCGTACTCCAGCTCGGCGGAGGCGTTGGACTTGTTGCCGAGCTTGTCCTTGAGCCGCATCAGGTGCAGTCGGTTGCGGCTGCCGTCCGGGAGGACGCGCGGCAGCACGAAGCAGCTGAGCCCGCCGGGGGCCTGGGCGAGGGTCAGGAAGAGATCGGACATCGGCGCCGAGGTGAACCACTTGTGCCCGGTGAGCCGGTAGCTGCCGTCGGACTGCGGGACGGCGGTGGTGGTGTTGGTCCGGACGTCCGAGCCGCCCTGCTTCTCCGTCATCGACATGCCGGCGATCAGCCCGCGCTTGGTGCGCGGCTCGCGCAGCCCGTAGTCGTACTCGGTGGCGGCCAGCAGCGGCTCCAACTCGGCGGCCAGGGACGGGTTCTGGCGCAGGGCCGGGACGGCGGCGTAGGTCATCGAGATCGGGCAGGTGTGACCGGCCTCGACCTGGCTCCAGACGAAGAACTTGGCGGCGCGGGCGGAGTGGGCGCCGGGCCGGTCGTCCCGCCAGGGCGCGGCGTGCAGGCCGTAGGACACGGCGGTGCGCATCAGCTCGTGCCAGGACGGGTGGAACTCGACCTCGTCGATCCGGTGGCCGAAGCGGTCGTGGGTGCGCAGCACCGGCGGGTTCTCGTTGGCCAGCCGGCCCCAGTCGGCGGCCTGCTCGGAGCCCGCCAGGCGGCCGAGCTCGCGCAGTTCGGGCTCGGCCCAGCCGGCGCCGGCCCGGTGCAGGGCGGCGAGCAGGGTCGGATCGGCGGCGGTGTCGTGTCCGTACGGCAGGGGCACCTGGTTGGTGACCTCATGCGTCGCTGTCATCGCGTCCTCCCAGGGCACGCAGGGTGAAGGAGACCAGGGCGGGGACCACCTCGGCGGTGGCCCGCTGGGGGTCGGAGTGGGGCCGGGGGCCGGAAGGCTGAGGGTCGGAGGGCTGAGGACCGGGGAGCCGGGCGTCGGAGGGCTGGGGGCCGGAGGGCTGGGCCGCGAGCGGGCCGGCCAGGGCCTCGCCGACCGCGCCGACCAGGGCGGCGGCGGTCAGCACCGGGTCCTGCTCGGGGAGTTCGCCGGCCGCCACGGCAGCGGCGATCTCGGTGGCGATCACGTCCCGGAACGCCCGCCGGAACACCAGACGCTCGCCGTCCACCACCGTGTCGGCGGGCTCGACCAGCAGCGCGTACGCCAGCCGGGGGGCCCGCAGGGCACGGGTGGCGAAGGTCTCGACCACGGCGGCGATCCGCTGCCGCGGGGTGTCCCGCAGCGCGACGGCGGCGTTCACCGCGGCCATCTCGCGGGTGACCACCCGGCGGAACAACTGCACCGACAGCTCGGCCTTGTTGGCGAAGTGCTGGTAGAGGCTGCCGGTCGCGATCCCGGCGCGGTCCGCCACGGCGGCCATGGTGCAGCCGCCGTAACCGCGCTCGGCGAGCAGGCCGACCGCCGACTGCAGCACCGCCTCGCGCTGGGCGTCCAGGCGGGCTTGGACGGCGGGGGTGCGTCGGTAGGCCATGGAAGCATTGAAGCACCGATTCACTGCTTCGGGGAGGGGGAGGGAGAGCCGAGACGGCGGCAGCAGCGGGACCTGCGGGATCGGCGGCGGGATCGGCGGCGGGAACGACGGGAGGCCGCCCCGGGCGGGGCGGCCTCCTGGTCCTGCTCCTGGTTCTGCTCCTGGGCTACGCAGCGCTACAGCGGGCGGCGCTCCTGCTCCAGGCGCTGGCCCTCGACGTCCAGCGGGCCGAACGGCGCTCCCGGCTGCGCCGACTTGGCGAGCGAGCGGGCGGCGGCCTGGTCGCCCAGACCGGCCCACTCCAGCACCTTGGCCGTGGCCTCCGCCGACTGGTCGGCCGGCAGCTTGCCGATGTTGGAGCTGTGGTTGCCGCCGGGCACGACGTAGACGTAGCTGTCGTCACTGCCCCGGCCGAGGTGGAACGGCTTGGCACCCCACGGGTCGTTGCCGCCGTAGACGAACATCATCCGCTCGCCCTCGCGCTTCACCCAGCGGTCGATGTCGGGCATCGCCTTCGGGTTGAAGACGGTCGGGATCTCCTTCGGCACGTAGGAGCGGGCCGAGTAGAGGTCCTTGTAGTCGTAGTGCAGCTGGTCCTTCAAGTACGAGACGTCGAAGAACGGCGCACCCAGCTCGGTCGCGGCCTGGTAGTAGTACGCGGTGTACTTCGCCAGCGACTGGTCGCTGTTGCCGGTGATGCCCGACTGGGCGTCGTACCACGCGTACAGCTCGTCGTCGGTCGCGGTCGCGGCCACCGGGACCTTCGCGCAGTCCGACTCCAGGCTGTACTGCCAGAACGCCCAGACCACGTCGAGCACGCCGGCCTCGTAGGCGCGGTCCGGGGTGCCGAGGGTGTTGAAGGTGGAACCCGCCGCCTTGTTGTCGGCGATGTAGCGCGACTCCAGGCGGTCACGGCGCACCAGCAGCTCGCGCTGGGCGGCGTTCAGCTTGGCACGGCACTCCGGGGTGCCGACGTTGCGGAAGAACTCGGTGTAGGCCGCGTAGTCGCTGACGTCGGTGTTGTTCGGCGCGACGTACGCGATCGTGCCGGCCACGTCGTCCGGGTAGAAGCGGCGGTAGAAGGTCGACGACATGCCGCCCTTGCTGGCGCCGGTGGAGAGCCACTCCTGGTCGTAGATCCGCTTGAGCGCGGTCACCAGCTTGTGCGAGTCGGCGGCCTGCTGGCGGATGCCCGCCTTGGACCAGTCGGCCGGCTCCGGGCGGGAGGGGGTGAAGTACCGGTACTCGATGGAGACCTGGTTGCCGTCCACCAGCCGGGTCGGCTCGGTGCGGGACGGCGTGGTGCCCAGCGTGTAGCCGTTGGTATAGAAGACGGTCGGGCGGTCGTAGCCGCGGTGCAGCACGCTGAAACGCTGCTGGAAGGTGCCCAGCCAGGGGCGGAAGTGGTCGATCGGCTGGGTGTAGGTGGCCAGGAAGTAGCGGTGGCCGGTGGTGGTGGGCTTCTCCTCGGTGATCGTCACGCCGGGGATCGCCGCCAGGCGGTCCTTGATGTCGGCGGTCGGGTCGTCGGCGGGGCTCCGGCCGTGCGCGGCCCCGGACGCCTCGGCCCCGCGGCCGGTGTCGGCCGAGGCCGGAGCGGCCAGGCCGCCGATCGCGAACATCGGTATCAGCAGGGCGGATACCAGCAGCCTCTTGAACCTGGTGGTCATCAACTCTCCATCTGGTCAACGGACATGACGTGCCTCGTCGGCACTACTCTGCGGTGCGGGTGGTGCGGTGGCCGCCCGGTGGACGGCCGAATGGGCCACCCGCCTGGTCGCGGGTGGCCCATCGGGGAGAAGGTGCTGGTCAAGGGGGTCGCTGCGGTTCCTTCGACGGCCCGGAGGCCAGGTGGGTCGGCCCGCCCGCCGAGGGGGTGCGGTGCGGGCGGGCCGGGGCACCCGGGCCGGGCCAGGGCTTGCGGACAGGGCTTGCACGGACAGGGCTTACGGGCAGGGCTTACAGGCAGGGCGTGCGAGCGGGGCCTACGGGCGGGGCAGGGTGCAGCCGGCCAGGGTGAGGTCGAGGCGGTTGCCGGGTGCGAAGCAGGCGGGGATGCCGTAGGTCTCCTGGGCGTAGCCGATGCCCTGGTGCACCGTGACCGCGCCCGACTCGTCGACCTCGCACGGGTTGTCCAGGGTGCAGGACTCGCCGCTCTCGTTGATCGTGTTGTTCACGGCGACCAGCAGACCGGTCGAGGCGTCGACCACCGGCGAGCCCGAGGTGCCGCCGATCACGTTGCAGCCCGAGGTGTAGCGGACCGAGTCCTTGAACGTCCAGTCGGCCTCGTTCAACTGGTAGGCGAAGCCGTCGATCGAGCAGGAGTAGATCTTCTTCCAGTAACCGGAGACGACCCGGATGTCCGCGCCCTGGTTGGGGTGGGTGTCGGCGATCGTCAGCGGGGAGATCCCGTACTTCGACTTGATCGAGGCGTAGCTGGTGTTCAGCTGGTAGATCGACACGTCCGTGTCGGTCATCGCGCCGTAGACCACCTTGGTCGCGCGCAGGGTGGCGAGGCGGCCGCCGGTCGAGTTGAGCAGGGTGAAGGTCCGGCTGGAGGGCTGGTTGAGGACGACCTCGCCGGGGCCGGGCATACCGGACTCCAGGCAGTGGCCGTTGGAGAGCACCAGGGCCGGGTCGGTCGCGGCCGAGCCGGGCATCCGCACCAGGGAGCCGGAGCAGTTGCTGAGCGCGACCGTCCCGGCGAAGCTGACGGCGGCCGGCTTGGCCGCCGGGGCGGAGCCCTCGGCCTGGGCAGCGGCCTCCGTCGGGGCGGTGACCTGCGCCGGGGCGGCGGCCTGGGCCGGGGCGGCGGCCTGGGCCGGGGCGGCACCGCCGAGGGCGGTGGCTCCCGCGACCAGGAGCGTGGCGAGCATGCCTATGAGCGGCTTCTTCATGAGAGACCTCTCGGTGTGGGGGTCCCCCAAAGCTGTCGCGGACATGACTTACTGTCAAGAGTCAAAACCAGACCAAGAGAACACCCCTGGTCATGGAATCGACCGCCCGGCGCCCGGGCGGGTGCCCGGCCCGGCACTCAGGGCCCTGCTGCGGTCAACTCCCCTGCCAGTGCCGCCGGCCGAGGCTGATCAGGCGCAGCTGCGAGCGCGCCGTGGCGGCGATCCGCTGCTCGCGGGCGGGGTCCGCCTCCTGGGCCTCCAGGAAGGCGGAGGCCGTCGACACCATGTGGTCGACGTAGAGCTCGGCCAGCATCCGCAGGTCCTGCTCGCTCCAGCCCGCCGAGACCGGCTGGAGCGCCAGGGCGGAGCCCACTTCGGCGGCGAATCGGCCCAGTTCGGCGTCGATCGCCTCGCGCACCTGCCGGACCCCGCCGTGCCGCTCGCGCGACAGGAAGCGCACGTGCGGCCGGTGTTCGCGGACGTGCCGCTGGATGACGTCCACCGCCCGGTCGATCAGCTCCTCGGCGCCCCCGGCCTCGGCGAGCACCGAGCGGATCATGACGTGCAGGCTGGCCAGCGACTCCTCGACCAGGGCGACGCCGAGGGCGGCGAGGTCCGGGAAGTGCCGGTAGAAGGCGGCCGGGGACAACCCCGCCTCCCGGGTGACCTCGCGGACGCCCAGGCTCGCCAGGTTCTGATCGGCCAGCAGGTGCAGACCGGCGTCCAGCAAGGCCCGCCGGCTCTGCTGCTTCTGGGCCTGTCTGGCCCCCACGGTGTGATTCACGCCATTCAGTAAACAGTCGTTTGCCGAACTTGGCCAGCCGGGCGTACAGTGGGCCTCGAAGTCAGTGAACACTTGTCAACCGAAATCGGCGCGGCAGCAGCCGCATCCGCAGCCGAAGGAGCCAGCCGTGATCCTGTTCTCCGCACTGGTCGCCATGGGAGTCCTGATCGGCACCGCCGCCCACCTCCCCCTCCCGGTGTTCCTCGCCGCCTCCGCCGCCATCTCCGCCTGGCTGCTCGCCTTCGGCGCCCGCGAAGGCGTCGCCCGCCTGCGGCACCGCTGAGCCCGCCGCACCGTCCACTCCCGTCGACCGCCGAGAGGACCGCCACCGCCATGAGCACCGTCACCGACCACGCCGTCACCAGCAACGCCGTCACCGGCCGCGCCGTCATCAGCAACGCCGTCACCAGCCGTAACAGCGCCGGCCGTACCGCCGCCGTCCGCAGCAGCGCCGAGCGCGCCGCCGAGGAGCGTCAGGGCACCGCCGAGGCCGACAACCTGGCCGTCGCCTCCTTCCTGCTCGGCCTCCCGGGCCTGCTGCTCTTCAACCTCGTGCTGGGCCCGATCGCCGTCACCCTCGCCACCCTGGCCCTGGTCCGCGGCACCAGCCGCCGCGGCCGCGCCTTCCTCGGCCTGGCCCTCGGCATCGCCTCGCTGGCCATCCTCGCCGTCACCACCGCCACCTCCCACGGTGTGCTCATCGACCTCGGCTCCTGACCGGGCTTCAACTCCCTGGCGCCCCGGGCCGAACAGTCGATCATGTCAACCCTGCCCACGACCCCCGCCCGCCACGTAGGGTGGCCACATCGGCCGGGTGACCACAGGGGGCAGGAGTGAGTACCGAGATCCGCAGCGACGCACAGCCGAGGCCCACCGGGGCGGGCGGGGGCGGGCGGCTGCTCGCGGTGAGCGACCTGCACATCTCCTACCGGGAGAACCGCGACCTGGTGGAGAAGCTCCGGCCCACCCACCCCGACGACTGGCTGCTCGTCGCCGGTGACGTCGCCGAACTCACCACCAGCATCGAGTGGGCGCTCGGCCTGCTCGCCGACCGCTTCGCCCGCGTGGTGTGGGCCCCCGGCAACCACGAGCTGTGGACCCACCCCGAGGACCCGGTCCAGCTCCGCGGCGTGGCCCGCTACAACCACCTGGTGGAACTGTGCCGCGCCCTCGGCGTCGTCACCCCCGAGGACCCCTACCCGCTCTGGCACGGCCCCGCCGGCCCGGTGCGGATCGCCCCGCTCTTCCTGCTGTACGACTACACCTTCCGCGCCCCGGGGACGACCACCAAGGAGGAGTCCCTGGCGGCCGCGTACGAGAGCGGCATCGTCTGCGCGGACGAGCGGATGCTCCACCCGGACCCGTTCCCGGACCGCGACTCCTGGTGCCGCGAGCGCGTCCGGCTGACCGAGCAGCGGCTCGCGGCCTGCGACCCGGACGTCCCGCTGGTCCTGGTCAACCACTACCCGCTGGTCCGCCACCCCACCGAAGTGCTCTGGTACCCCGAGTTCGCCCAGTGGTGCGGCACCGAGCTGACCGCCGACTGGCACCGCCGTTTCAACACCGCGGCGATGATCTACGGGCACCTGCACATTCCGCGCAAGACCTCCTACGACGGCGTCCCGTTCGAGGAGGTCTCGCTCGGCTACCCGCGCGAGTGGCGCAAGCGCGGGCTGCCGGACCCGCTGCTGCGGGAGGTGTTCCCGCAAGTCACGGTGAGCTGATCAGCCGGCCCGCTGCCCCGCTGATCCACCGACCCGCTGATCCACCGACCCGCTGACCCACCGGCCCACTGATCTGCCGGACCACTGACCCGCCGGCGCACTGCCCCGCCGGACCCGGGACCTCGGGGAGGCCCTCTGCGAGGGGGCCTCCCCCGCTCCCGTACCCCCTCCAGCTCCACCGCTCTCTCCTTCCTACTCCGCCGCGATCGCCCGCAGCACGTCCAGCCGCGCGGCCCGCCCGGCGGGGCGGAGCCCGGCCACCGCTCCCGCGAGCAGTCCGGCCGCCAGGACCACGGCCAGTTGCCCGCCCGGGAGCGCGAACGACCCCGTCCCCGCGCTGTCCGAGGCCTTCACCAGCGCCCAGCCGAGGAAGACCCCGAGCCCCAGGCCGCCCACCGTCCCGAAGGCCGCCACCAGCACGGACTCCCAGCGGACCATCGCGCGCAGCTGCGCCCTGGTCTGGCCCACCGCCCTCAGCAGCCCCAGCTCCCTGGTCCGCTCGTGCACCGCCAGCGTGAGGGTGTTGGCGATGCCGAGCAGGGCTATCAGGACGGCCAGCGCCAGCAGCGCGTAGACCACCGAGAGCATCATGTCGACCCCGGAGGCCGCGCTCTTCGCGTACTCGGCCCGGTCCTGCACCTGCGGACTGCCGTAGGGCACCAGCGCCTTGACCACCGCCGCCTTTCCGGCGGCCGGCGAAACGCCGTCGCGCAGCCCGATCGCGACCATGGTGTCGGCGTCCTGCCCCCGGTGCGGGGCCCAGGCCTGCCTGGTCATCAGGTAGTCGCCGGCCAACCCGCCGCCCTCGTACAGGGCACGGATGGTGAACGGCCCGCTCGCTCCGTCGGTGAAGCCCACGGTGACGGACTGTCCGAGCCGCCAGCCGTGCTGCTTCGCCTCGCTGCGGGAGACGGCGAGGCCGTCCGTGCCGAGCGCGGTGAGCGAGCCGTCCACCCGGCCGAGGTCGACGATGCCGGGCAGCCGGGCCGGGTCGGTGACGTCCAGGGTGCGGCCGTGCCCGTCGATCCGGGCGACGCCGCGACCGAGCCCGACCGTCTGCCGCACCTCGGGCAGCGCGGCCAGGGCGTCCGCCGCCTTGGGGCTGATCCCGCTGCCGCCCGCCCCGAAGGAGGCGGTGGTGACGGCGAGGTCGCCCGCGAAGGACTTGTCCACCGTGTCGTCCAGGGTGGCCCTGATCGAGGCGCCGAAGACGGTGAACAGCGTGACCACCGCGACGCCGATCATCAGCGCGCTCGCCGTGGCCGCCGTCCGGCGCGGGTTGCGGGCCGCGTTGCGCCGGGCCAGCAGTCCGGAGACCCCGCGCAGCCCGGGCAGCGGTGCGCCCAGTGTCCGGACCGCGACGGCCGCGGCGACCGGCCCGAGCACCACCGTGCCGGCCAGCACCGCCAGCGCCCCGCCCGCCGTCAGCAGGACCGACGGGCCGTCGGTGGCACCGAGGACGGCGACCGGTACGCCGCCCGCCAGCAGCAGGCCCCCGAGCACCACCCGGACGAGCCCCGCCCGGCCCCGGGCCGCCCCGTCGACCGCCGTCTCCCGCAGGGCCGCCAGCGGCGCCGTCCGGCCGGCCCGGACGGCCGGCAGCAGCGCCGAACCGACCGCCACCAGCGTGCCGACCAGCAGCGGCAGCACCACGGCGGCGGTGCTGATCACCATGCCGCCGGTCGGCAGGGCGAAGCCGAGCACCGAGAACAGCGCCTTGAGGCCGGCCGCGACCCCGATCCCGCCGAGCAGCCCGCCGAACGAGGCCAGCAGACCGACCAGGGACGCCTCCGCGAGCGTCGCCCCGAGCACCTGGCCGCGCGCCGCGCCGAGTGCCCGCAGCAGCGCGTTCTCCCTGGTCCGCTGGGCGACCACGATGGCGAAGGTGTTGTGGATGGTGAACGTCGCCACCAGGAGGGCGATCCCGGCGAACACCAGCAGCAGCGTGGTGAACAGGCTGAGGAAGCGCCCGGACACCTGCTGGGTGCTCTCCTGGGTGGCCGCGGCGCCGGTGACCGCCTGGACGCCGGCGGGCAGGTGCGGGCCGATCCGGTCGACCAGCTCCCGCTGGGACACCCCGCCCGCCGCCCGGACCTGGATCGAGCTGGCCTGCCCCGAACCCTTGGGCGTGAGGTGCTGCTCGGCGTCGGCGAAGGTCATCGCGGTGAAGGTGCTCGGCCCCATGCCGTCCGCGCTCGCCCCGAAGGTGGCGATGCCGACGACGGTGACGGGCACCGGATCGGGGGTGCGCAGCACGGTGGTCGAGCCGAGGTGCAGCCCGCCCGCCTTGGCCGCGCCCCGGTTGACCACGACCTCGCCCGGCGCGGCCGGTGCCCGGCCCTCGGCCAGCCGGTAGGGGTTCAGCCGGGCGTCGGTGAGCCAGTTCCCCGCCAGGGTGGGCGGGCCCTGGCCGCCGACCGGTTTGCCGTCGCTGCCGATGAGTTGGCCCGCGCCCTGGACGGACGGCTCGGCGGCCGCCACACCGGGCAGCGCGCGCAGCCGGTCGGCGAGCGCGGCGTCGACCGGGGCCCGCACCCCGCCGGGCGCCGCCGGGGAGTCCAGGACGTCGGCGCTGCGGACCACCGCGTCGGTGCCCGCGTTGGCATCGGCGAACAGGGTGTCGAAGTTGGCCCGCAGGGTGTCGCCGAGCACCATCGTGCCGGTCAGGAAGGCGACACCGAGCAGGATGGACAGCAGGGTGCCGGCCAGCCGGCGCTTGTGGGCGCGCAGCGAGCGCAGGCTGAGCCGGAGGGTGGCGTCGGCCGCGGTCATGACCGCCCCCGTTCGAAGGCCTTCATCCGGTCGAGCACCCGGTCGGCGCTCGGCCGCGCCATCCGGTCCACCAGCCGCCCGTCGGCGAGGAACAGCGCCTCGTCGGCGTGGCCGGCCGCCGTCGGGTCGTGGGTGACCATGACGACGGCCTGCCCCATCTCGTCGACCGCGCGGCGCAGCAGGCCGAGCACCTCGCCGCCGGTGCGGGAGTCGAGGTTGCCGGTCGGCTCGTCGGCGAAGACCACCTGCGGCCGCCCGGCGAGTGCCCGGGCCACCGCGACCCGCTGCTGCTGGCCGCCGGAGAGCTCGCTCGGGCGGTGCCGCAGCCGGTCGCCGAGGCCGACCACCCCGATCAGGGTGTCCAGCCAGGCCTGGTCGGGGGCGGCTCCGGCGAGGTCCAGCGGGAGGGTGATGTTCTCCCGGACGGTGAGCGTGGGCACCAGGTTGAAGGCCTGGAACACGAAGCCGATCCGCTCCCGGCGCAGCAGGGTGAGCCGCCGGTCGTTCAGTGGGCCGAGTTCGGTGTCGCCGATCCAGGCGCTGCCGGCGGTGAGGGTGTCCAGTCCGGCCGCGCAGTGCATCAGGGTGGACTTGCCCGAACCGGACGGCCCCATGATCGCGGTGAACCGCCCGGCCGGGAACTCCACCGTCACGTGGTCCAGCGCCCGGACCTCGGTGCCGCCGACGCCGTAGACCTTCACGGCGTCGGCGACCCGGGCGGCGGTGCCGCGTACGACGTCGAGGGTGGTCACGCGGCGCCACCGCCCCGGGGGACGTCCCGCGTCGGCTCGGTGAGCACCGCCCGCTTGGCGCGGTACTCCTCGGCGTCGATGTCGCCCTCGGCGTAGCGGCGGCCCAGGACGGCGAGCGGGTGCTCCGCGCCACCCGGGGCGCCGGCCCCGAACCCGCAGGCGCCGCGCCGCCGCCAGACCGTCCGGCGCAGCAGGGTGATCACCAGGACCACCACGGCGATCCAGACCAGGGGTACCAGCAGGATCCAGGGGCCCGGCCCGTGCCAGTCCGCCAGTTGCTCCGCCAGCTGTGTGGTCATCACGGTTCATCTCCTCGGTCGGCTCCACGGCCCCGGGTCTTCCCGAGGTGCCTTGAGCGTCCCGCCGAGGGGTCTCATCACGCGTCCTACCAGCAGCGGCAGTTGGGGTACTCCCGGGAGAGTACGGATGCCCCGCGCCACGCCGGGCCGGAAGTAGCCGTACGGAAGCGGGCCCGGGGTTCGGCGTACGAAGGTGCGCCCGAGGCCCGGCGCACGGAGGCGCGCCCGAGGCCCCGCCCCGCCCGCCCCGCCGGCCGCGGCGCCTCAGCCCAGCCAGCCCGGCCGCACCAGCCCCGACTCGTAGGCCAGCACCACCAGTTGCGCCCGGTCCCGCGCCCCGAGCTTCACCATCGCCCGGCTGACGTGCGTCTTCGCCGTCAACGGGCTGACCACCAGCCGCCGGGCGATCTCCTCGTTGGACAGCCCCATCCCGACCAGCGCCAGTACCTCGCGCTCCCGCTCGGTCAGCGCCGAGACGTCCGAGAGCCCCTCTGGAGCCGTCTCCGGCCCCTTGGAGCGGGCCGCGAACTCGCCGATCAACCGCCTGGTCACGCCCGGCGAGAGCAGCGCGTCCCCGGCCACCGCGACCCGGATCGCCCGCAGCAGGTCGGCCGGTTCGGTGTCCTTGACCAGGAAGCCCGACGCCCCCGAGCGCAGCGCCTCGAAGACGTACTCGTCCAGCTCGAAGGTGGTCAGCACGACCACCCGTACGGAGGACAGAGCCGGATCCCCGGCGATCCTCCGGGTGGCCTCCAGCCCGTCCATCCGGGGCATCCGGACGTCCATCAGCACGACGTCGGGCAGCAGTTCGCGGGCGAGCCGCAGCGCCGCCTCGCCGTCGTCCGCCTCGCCGACCACGGTGAGGTCGTCCTGGAGGTCCAGCAGGGCCCGGAAGCCCGCCCGGACCAGCAGTTGGTCATCCGCCAGCAGTACCCGAATCAATCGCTCTCCGCCTTCGGTGTCGGCAGCTCCGCCCGGACCCGGAAGCCGCCGCCGGGCAGCGGCCCCGCCGTGATGGTGCCACCGAACGCGGAGGCGCGTTCCCGCATCCCGACCAGCCCGCTGCCCGACCCGCCGGCGTCCGCGACCACCGCGGGCCCCGGGTCCTCAACCCGGACCACCAGGACGGCGGTGTCCCGCCAGTCCAGCACCACGACCGCCTCCCGGGCCACCGAGTGCCGGATCACGTTGGTCAGCGCCTCCTGGACGATCCGGAAGGCGGTCAGGTCGACGGTGGCGGACAGCGGGCGGCGGACGCCGTCCTCGAGCACCTCGACCGCCAGCCCCACCCGGTCGGCCTGCTCGGTGAGTTCGTCCAGCCGCCCCAGCCCGGGGGCCGGCCCACGCGGCGCGGCGTCGGGCCCGCGCAGCGTGGCGAGCACCTGGCGGACCTCGCCGAGCGCCTCCTTGCTGGTCGACTTGATGGTGACCAGCGCCGTGCGGGCCTCCTCCGGCCGCCGGTCCAGCAGCGCCAGCGCGACCCCGGCCTGGATGTTGATCAGGGACAGGCTGTGCGCCAGGATGTCGTGCAACTCCCTTGCCATCCTGAGCCGTTCCTCGTTGGCCCGGCGCTGCTCCAGTTGCTGCCGGTAGGCCCGGTGGGCGGCGATCCGCTCGCGCCGGAAGCGGATCAGCTCGGCGACCGCCAGCATCAGCAGCAGCCAGGCCAGCAGGCCGAGTTCGACCTGCCAGACGAACCGGGGCTTGGCGGCGCGCTGCCAGTCGTCCGGCAGGACGAAGGACATCAGGACGTGCACCAGGTACACCCCGGCGACCCCCGTCCAGGCCGCCCGGCGGTGTCCGTAGCCGATCGCGAAGCAGCAGGCGATCACCCAGCTCACGAACACCGGGCCGTACGGGTACCCGGCGGCCAGGTACCCGGCGGTGACCACCGACGTCCCCGCCACCGCGGCGACCGGACGGCGGCCGAACACCGCCAGCAGCGCCGGGCCGAGCAGCAACAGCAGGTAGCCGACGGCGTCCAGCGGGGCCCGGCCGTCCTGGTGGCGGGCGGCGAACCCCGACCCGACCACCTGCACCACGGCGGCCGCCACCGCCAGCCGCACCGGCAGGCCCGAGCGGGCCCCCCGCGCCCACGGCGGGCGCCACGGTTCGGGCGGCGCCTCCGGGGAGGGCGGCCCCTGCTCCGGCGGTGGGGACGTGGGCGGCATCATGCCCGGAAGGCTAGACCCGCGCCCGGCCCCGGCGCGTCCTCCACCGGTGGCGGGGGGGGGGGGGGGCGCCCGGGTGGAGCCCCACACCCGGCGGCCCCCGCCCCCCCCCCCCCC